>NZ_JACJPB010000058.1:0-19587 GCF_014695825.1 Coleofasciculus sp. FACHB-542
ATTGCTGGGATTTAATCATTTAATTGCTGCAATGAATCAATTTAAACCCGGTTTGGCTTCTGGATAATTTAACTGATTTACTACTTGCTTCTCCGGAAAGTGACAGAAGAGGGATATATACAAGTATGATATTTTTAAAGCAGGTTTCTTAAAGATTTATCTCTGGCTGAAAATAACTACATAAAGGAGAGCCTATGAAGTCTCTCCTGAGAAATCATTAAGTAATATTTAGTTGAGCTGTGCAATGAATTCCGATTTCTCTACTTTTCACTATCCGCCGGAATTTTTAAAGCTTCTCATTGAGACAGTCCCATTACTTTGTCGTTCAAAAAAGGACGTATTACTATTTTTTAGAGGCGCTGGTGTTGACTCTACGTTAACTAACGATATCGCTATAGTTTTCAACACTAACCGTGATAGCATCTCTAAGTATGAAATCGTCCGAACTGTATTAATTCGACTGAATGAAAGGGGAGACTCAGCTTTACGCGAAAGACGAGAAATCGTAAAACGCATTGTCGAATTTGAGTCTTTCTCTACCTGTTGGCCAGAAGACCAATTAAAGGCAAGGGGTCTGGTAGCTGAAATCAGCCGAGTCCTAAAAGTTAAAGATTCGTTTACGAAGATGTATCAGGAACGAGAAGAGGAAAGGATAAAGCGTCAGGCACAGGAGAAAGCAAAACTGGAAGAAGTGGAGCGAAGGCGGAACGAATTAGCTGCCATTAAAGCAGATTTATTTTTGCTATTCCGCGAATCAGATAGTCACAAGCGAGGCAAGGTATTAGAAGGTGTGCTGAATCGTCTGTTTAAGGCTAGTGGAATTCTCCTTCGAGAAGCATTCACCGTAAAAGGAGATCAAGGTGAAGGTATTATTGAGCAGATCGATGGCGTAGCTGAAATTAATGGTGATTTTTATTTAGTTGAAATGAAGTGGTGGAGCACAGCTTTGGGACCAGGTGAGGTTTCCCAGCATTTGGTAAGAGTTTTTAACAGAGGTCAGGCACGTGGCATCTTTATATCAACTTCTAGCTATACTGAGGCAGCAATAAAGACCTGCAAAGAATCACTTCGTCAAGCTGTGGTAGTTCTTTGTACCCTGGAAGAGATCATCTTACTTCTGGAACAGGAGAAGGATCTAAAACACTTTCTTAAAGAGAAAATTAAGGCGGCAGTTATTGATAAAGACCCTTTTTACAAACCGATATACTAAAGATTAAGACTTGATTGCCCTGTGGCATGGCGCGATCGCATCCTTCACCTATAGCCATAAAACCTAACCCTCCAACCCCTCCCATACAAAGAAAAGAAATGGGCTAGGAGTTCGGTCTTGTATTTGAGTAAACTGAGAAACACTATAGCAATCCAATCCAAAGTTGGTGGTTTAGATCCCCAACTTCTTGAAGAAGTTGGGGATCTCGCCTTTAGGAAGAGTGCTATATATCCTTTGATTTTGCGATGTTAGGTTTCCGCGTCGTCGAAACGGATGATGTCATCCTCTCCCAGGTATTCTCCATTTTGGACTTCAATCATCACTAGAGGAATACACCCTGGATTTTCAACCCGGTGAGCTGTAGACATCGGCACGTAGGTTGACTGTTTTTGAATTAAGGTTGTCTCTTTACCATCACAAATCACTTTGGCGGTGCCAGACACAACGATCCAGTGTTCGCTGCGGTGATAGTGCATTTGGGTACTAATGTGATGACCTGGGTTGAGTTCAATGCGATTAATCCGGTAGCGTTGCCCTTCTTCTAAAACAGTGACTGTGCCCCAAGGTCGTATCCGCATTGTGTCACTATCTTCAGGTAAGGGCAGAATCGAAGCCTGCCCCTCATTTTGGTTGCTATTCATCCCTGCTTGTCTCCGAAGATTCGCATCTCAATTTTGCCGCATTTTTGAAAGTTCCTCTGCACTAATTATCGGTGGGACAATATATCGAGGGTGCTAGTAGCTGGTAGCGGCATCCGAAGCATGCAAGCAGGCATCCTGCGGTTCCGATGAGATTTCTACGGCTTCTCTCCGCTTGTTTTTGCCACAATTGATTTAGTTGCAGCAGCTTACAAACATGGCACAAACACAACAAAGCACGATGGAAACTGCCCAGCGTGCATTTGGGCACTTCACTCAGGGGATGGGAACCGGCAAGTGGGAACCGTTTTTGGAAATGCTTGCGGATGACTTTAGCTTCTGGTTTCCAGTGGGGCAATATCAGGGGGAAAATGTCGGTAAAGCACGGGCAGCTGCTTTCTTTGAGTATGCGTCTGAAGCTTTCAACAATGAGCTGGTGGTGACGCTAGATGGCGTCACCAGTAACGAGACGACCGTTGTGTTCGAGATTCGCTCTCAAGGGCATCTGCGGGGGAAGCCTTATCAGAACCGAGGGGCGATCGCTTTCGATGTTCGTGGCGACAAGATTTATCGTTACCGCGAGTATCTTTCGGTTGTGGTTCAGCCCAAAGTAGAATCGCACCCAGAACAGTCTCCGTCGCAGGGCTAGTTGTGTGATTTATATCACTCAGCAATTAGCTGCTCATCACCTTTACTTAAACCCGCGATCGCATGATTATCTAGGGTATCGTCACATTTTTTACAGGGGTTAATCACTCAGTAAGACGGGCAAAAGCGTGATATTAGAAATATCGAGTTAATGTCCGTAAGATGCCTGTTCAAATCTGCCCTCTCGACTCTGCGATCGCTGAACTATTTGCTCAAGCTACCTACACTGGTAGCATTACCCTGGCTGACCGATATGGGCTGATGGCTGCACTGTTGCAAGATGCAATCAGCGAAGAAGACCAGCGAGCAATTGATCGGCTACTTTACGCTGTCCGCAAGAACCGGCTGAAAGTTGTAGATGAAATTTCTGCCCTAATATAAATAGTGCCGGTGATTAAAATTTACTATTACTTTATTGTTAATTTTTTTAGTATTTTGCTGCGCTTTGATTCTACAAATATACAACATTGAATATTTAGAGCAAACATTAAATTTTACCAGAATTTTTTATGACCTAAAGATAAATATTATAAAAATAATAATTTGATATTTATCCTATAAATCTCCTGCTAATTAAATCCATAGTAATCCTATTGGATTTGCGAGATGCCACCCTTCAGATCCCCAGCTTCTCTAAGAAGTTGAGGTCTCATAATTCACGAATTATTTAGGACGGCTATAGCCGTTATCGTACTCTAGTTTGTGCTTCTCATTTCCCAATCAAAATAATTACTAAGTATTATTAATATAAATTCCTGGCATTAAGATGTGAATACGCTGTCATAATTTAGCTACTCACATCCTTTTATATTTCAACGACTGCTGCTAAAATTCAATCGCTTTGAGGCTTTACTTCCCAATTAAGAAGCCGGGGAATCTGCGACAAGTGTACGCCGTAATTAAAAATCCAAAGGACAATTTCTAGCACTAATAATTTCTGTAGCCAGATTGTCCCACTCTCACAATTCAGAAGCATCAATCCACTATATAATTGCCAAACGCGATAAGGAAGGTATAAGCAAGGAACCATCACGAACGTACAGGATTGAAACCGTCTCGTTGTCACGCTTTCGGATAAAATTTGTAACCCCAAAATGACAAAGTACGGCACCAGTACCTGAAATACGCTGGGATGATTCCACCATATGCCCCACAGAACCATTGCTACTAGGGGAAGCGCCACTCCCACTAGCAGTACAACAAATAACCACGCTCTAAACCAAGGCGGAAGTGGTTGAGGAATCGTGCAGGGAGGTGAATGTCTCCAAAGCCAACCCGCAAAGATAAGAAAAGACGTAACAATTACTAGGAAAAGGAGGTTTTCTAAAAGAATATTCAGGTTGGTAGATGCGGCTGTCTGTAACATAGGATTAAAAAAGAATTTCAGCAGTATAGCGCACGATTAAAATGGCTATAGTGCATGAACTAAAAAAGACACAGTAGAGTAGGGGGATTGTCAAAATGTCTAAAGAAAGTGCCTGTCAATTTCTGGAAGCTGCTACCTACGATCCAGGTTTACGCGAAAAATTCCAAGAAGTAGCTAGTCCAGAGGAATTCGTAAAAGTTGCTCGTGAATTAGGCTACGCCTTGACCACTGAAGAATTGAAGGATGTCGTCAAAGAACATAGTGAAGGTGTCATCTTGAGAAGGCAGACAGGCGTTTGGCCTTGGCTGCGGAGGGTTAACTGGATTTAGTGTATTCTCGCAGAGATGCTCCTAAGCGCGATCGCACTGTGGAAGTAAAACAGCGAAGCAATCGGGCATTCACAGTAAACAGCAAGCTGTTGAGCCTCTCGATGCATTTGGCGTAGACCCTATACCCTATCTAGTGTCTGTGGGTTTGTCTTGAGGTTCTATGCCTTTACGTTTAAAACTACCCGCAAAAAAATAAAGGACGAAGGATAAAATCTTATCCTTCGTCCTTTATTCTTCATGCTTCACTCAGGGGCGTTTTGCGGTTGTCGAGGTTCGTTGTCATTTTGGGCAATTGTTTCCTGAATTCTGGGAGTTAACAGGAACTTTTTCGTTTCTGTGAGTAAGCGATCGCCCCAAAGATTTTCTTGGAGAAATTTTACATCGGCGTAGCGACTGTCTAACCGAATCGCAGCCTCTCCCAAAGACAAACCCTGTTCGCGATCGCCCTTCGCATACAGCGCCACCGCCATCGCCAACCGGGGTTCTGCCGCCTCCTTATCGAGAGAGCTAGCGGAACGCCACTCACTAAGCGCCCCATCTATATCGCCCATTTCGTACTTAACTAGCCCAATATTATTAATTGCAGGCCAGAATTTCTTTTCCTTAGCAACCGCCTTTTGGTACTGAGCGATCGCATCTGGAAACCGTTTCAGTTTGTAATAGGCATTGCCTAAATCAAACAAAGCTTCCGGGACATCGGGTTTGATCTTTAACCCAGCTTGCAAAACACTAACAGCTTCCTGATACTTTTCCTGCTGAAAGTGCCCGCTTCCCAGAGCAAATAGAATCCCCGGTTCGTTGGGTTGAAGGGTTCTGGCTCGTTGCAAAGCATCAATGGCATTATTAACCTCCTGCGCTTGCAAAAACAAACTTCCTAGTAAAAACCAGGTTTGATAACTGTCGGGAGCCAGCTGAGTCGCCAATCGCGCTCTGGGCAATGCTAGATCGTATTGTTGGAATCGCGCTAGCTGAGCCGCATCTTGTGCCAGGTTCAAACCCTGCTGCTCTAGCTCTTTTGACTCCATTTGTAGCGTATAGGGCACGAGTGCTTGCCCAGAGGCGGGGAGAGCAACGCTCCCTAAACCAAGGAAAACAAGAAGCGGGAATATTGAAAAACGTTTAGGCACGGTGCAGCCTCAAAGAAATAAGCGAAGAAATGTTCAGCAACCTTACCAATAATTTAACTGACCCTAGCAGAAATCGAGAGCAAAGCCACACGTTAATTTGGGGATCGCTGTAACGGATTGACGGGAAACACTAAACAAGGTTCAATCCGTCAGGAAGTTCAAACTCGCTAAAATAGGGAAACAATAAGCAACTTGCTGTAGATCGATACAGGTGAGTGTGACTCCTTGGTGCTAAAGCTGAATCCCATCGTCATTAAAATTACCCTCATTAAGCAGTCTGTTCATTCGTACTACCGGACTTAAAAACTACGCGAATGCAACTTCCACTAATAAGCAAAGTCAAGAACCCTTCTCGGTGGGTCATTGGGCTGATAGCGTCTAGCATCTTGGTAGTTGGCTCTACCACTTATTTCATCCTGGGTCGGGCAACACCCAAACTAGATATCGAGAGCCTGACCGTACCCGTTAAATCGCAAACCTTGAAAGTACGGATTACCGCTAGCGGTACCGTCGTGCCCGTTCAAAGCGTTAATCTCAGCCCCCCCACATCTGGGCGTTTGGCAAAGTTATACGTCGAGCAGGGAGATAGAGTCCAGCAAGGGCAAAAAATCGCCCAAATGGAGAATTCCCAGCTTCAGGCTCAATTTTTTCAAGCCAAAGCCAATCTGGAGCAAGCTCAAGCCAAACTGCAACAAGCACAAGCGGGGAGCCGTCCCGAAGAAATCAATCAGGCAAAAGCCCGTCTAGAGCAAGCGAAAGCCCGTTTAGCCGCGGCGCGGGTGGGTCGTCCCGAAGAAATTGCCCAATTCAAAGCTCGTCTGGAGCAAGCCGAAGCGAATCTAGCATCGGTACAAATTGGTCGTCCTGAAGAAATTGCCCAGACTGAAGCTCAAATCTCTGCCGCCGAAGCGCGGGTAGAATTGGCACAAAAACGAGCCAATCGCAATCAACAGCTCGCTTCTCAAGGAGCCATTTCTAAAGACCAGTTGGATGAGGTGCTGACAGAGTACCGCAATGCCAGCGCCAACCTGAGAGAAGCCCAACGACGGTTGGAGCAACTCAAAAACCGCACTAGCCAAGAAATCCAGCAGCGTCAAGCGGCAGTAGCAGAAGCGCGATCTGCCTTACAGCAAAGCCAAAAGGGTGGTCGCAGCGAGGAAATTTCTCAGCGAGAAGCGGATGTTGCAGAAGCTCAGGCGGCTCTGCGACAGTTAGAAAATGGGACGCGCCGAGAGGAGATTGCTGGGTTAAAAGCAGCCGCTGACGCCGCCAGAGCTTCGATGCAGGCGGTGCAAGTCCAGCTCTCCGACACGGTAATCATCGCTCCCTTTTCGGGGATTGTGACGCAGAAATACGCCACAGAAGGCGCTTTCGTTACTCCCACAACTTCTGCTTCCACTACGGCTTCCGCTACCTCGACTTCAATTGTTGCTATTGCCAGAGATTTAGAAATTCTGGCGAAAGTCCCAGAGGTTGATGTTGGGCAAATTACCCAAGGACAGCCGGTTGAGATTGTGGCAGATGCCTATCCCGACCAAGTGTTTAAAGGCAAGGTCAAGCTGATTGCACCGGAAGCGGTGGTCGAGCAAAACGTCACGTCGTTTCAGGTGCGGGTCGCCCTAGACACGGGGAAGGAACAACTGCGGTCGGGAATGAATGTTGACCTGACTTTTTTGGGTAAACCGGCGAATAATGCCTTGGTCGTTCCCACAGTGGCAATTGTCACTGAGAAAGGAAAGACGGGTGTGTTAGTCCCTGATGAGGAGAACAAACCGCAGTTTAAAGCGGTGACGATTGGCCCATCGATTGAAAACCAAACGCAGATTTTAGATGGTATCAACGAAGGCGATCGCGTATTCATCGATTTGCCCAAAGATAGCAAACCCAAGCCAGAGGAATAAGGAGAGTTGGTAATGGGTAATAGCTAATTAGTCATTAGTCAGGTTTCTGATTACCCCTTCTCGATTACCAATTACCGATTACCGAATATGGATATTGTAGAAAGCGTCAAAATGGCTGCCACGACGCTGGTAGCAAACAAACTGCGTAGCAGTCTCACCATGCTGGGCATTATGATTGGCAATGCCTCGGTGATTGCGATGGTGGGAATTGGACAAGGAGCGCAAAGGTTAGCCGCCGAACAGTTTGAGTCGTTGGGGCCAAACGTGCTGTTTGTGGTTCCTGGTTCCCAGAAAACTCGGAATACGACCTTTGAGGTGCCGAAAACGCTAGTTCTTGAAGATGCCAGAGCGATCGCGTCTCAGGTGCCTTCCATCCAAGATGTCGCTCCCCAGATCAATTCCAGACAATTAGTTACCTACCGCAGCAAAAATACGACTACATTGATTCTCGGTACAACGCCAGAGTATCTCTCAGCGAGAAGTTTTGATGTCGATCGAGGACGATTTATTACCGATCTTGATATTAAGCGGAGTAATCAAATTGTCATCCTGGGGTCAGAATTAGCAGATAAATTATTTGACAATCAAGATCCGATCGGGCAACAACTGCGGATTAAAAATATCAGCTTTCAAATTGTTGGCGTGATGAAACCCAAAGGTTCGGCGCTGGGAGATAATCCGGATGAAGCAGCTTATTTACCCATCACTACCCTAGCGAATCGGATTGTGGGAAATACGTCTCCCTATGGTCTTGAAGTGACAGCTATCTCTATTTCTGCCAAAGATGAAAATAGCATTGGAGCCGCTCAATTTCAGGTAGCCAATCTGCTGCGGTTGCGGCACAAAATCAACGGTGAAGATGACTTTACCGTTCGCAGTCAAAAAGACCTTTTGGGCATTGTAAACACGATTACTAGCGGCTTGACATTCATGTTAGCTGCGATCGCTGCTATTTCCCTGTTTGTCGGAGGCATTGGCGTGATGAACATTATGCTCGTCTCCGTCACCGAACGCACCCAAGAAATCGGGCTTCGCAAGGCGATTGGCGCACGAGAGCAAGATATCCTGATTCAATTCATCATCGAAGCGGTAATTCTCTCAGCGGCGGGTGGCTTATTAGGGACTCTGATTGGCGTTGGCGGGATCTCGCTCGTCAGTGCCTTCACCCCTCTGAAAGCTGGCATTTCACCCGTGGCAATTGTTATTGCTGTCAGTGTTTCTGGCGGTATTGGGCTATTCTTTGGCGTCGTCCCGGCGCGACGAGCCGCTAAACTTGACCCAATTGTGGCTTTGCGGAGTGCTTAAAATATACGAACAATGTTTAGGATTCCTCGTTCCTCTCTAAAGCTTTTGCACAATTAGCAATTATTCCATCCTTCAATGAGCAATCAACAACTCACTCCTGAGTCCTCAGCCCTCAATCCTTCAAAAAAGCCTGTCGTCATTCGTATAGAGGATGTCACCAAGATTTACGGCGTCGGCGATACAGAAGTTCGTGCCCTGGCTGGTGTGAGCTTAATTGTAGAGGAGGGCGAATATTGCGCGATTATGGGGGCGTCTGGATCGGGCAAATCTACGGCGATGAATATTATCGGTTGTCTCGACCGACCCACCGACGGAAGATATTACCTAGATAACGTGGATGTGTCCTCTCTAGAAGATGCTGACTTAGCGGGAATTCGCAATCGAAAGATTGGTTTTGTGTTTCAACAATTCCATCTTTTGCCACAACTAACAGCGTTAGAAAATGTCATGCTACCGATGGTTTATGCGGGTATTCCGAGTGCTGAAAGACGCCAACGTGCAACAGTTGCTCTAACTCGCGTTGGTTTAGAGCATCGGCTGAATAACAGACCGAATCAACTGTCTGGGGGACAACAGCAGCGGGTCGCGATCGCGCGTGCGATTGTCAACAAACCCGTCTTGCTGCTTGCTGATGAACCCACGGGCGCACTGGATTCCAAAACGACCGAAGAAGTGATGGACATCTTCACAGAACTGAATACCAGCGGCATCACCGTGGTCATGGTTACGCACGAGCCTGAAGTTGCTCGTCTCACCAAACGCATCGTCTGGTTTCGGGATGGACAAGTGCTGCATTCCCATTTAACCCCAGGCGATATTGGTAAAGTCGCCGTTTCTTAATTGCAAAAAGAGCGTTCAATTCCAAGAACGCTCTTTTTTAATGGCATTTCGGATCACATCATGGGACGCACGGCTATACGCCCCTGCGATCGCACAAGGAAATAATTTACAGACTGGCAGTCTTACCAGTTTCAGCTTGAGAGGGAATTGGCTTCACGTCCGTATAGCCCATGTTGCTAACGATTGTCCGGAACATGGAAATTTGTCCCTCAAAGTCAAGACCTTCAATTTGACCCATTAGGTCGTTAACGGGGTTATTTGCTTGGTAGTCCGAGGGCACATCTACGACCGTATCACCCATACCCTGCGCCCAAGCATACCAAACCATTAACTGATTATTCTCTTTCAAAGCCCCATAAGCATGGGAATATTCTGTGTTTTCGCGATTGACAATTTCTCGCATAATTGCCAACTGGCGATCGTCATCCAAATCAAAAAATTCTCCTAACAGCTTCGGAGCCAGTTCTGGATCGGTTGCCGTTGGGGCAGCGGGAGTAATCGAATCTCCCATCTTTTCATAAACGTAATAAAACCATGCTAGTTTGTCATCCGTGTTCAACGCTTCAAAAGCCTCAACCACTTTTTGAGTTTCACTGGAAAGAGCTTGAGATTTTTGGTTTGTAGTCATAAATTTTATCCGACAGTGAGGTTAATATTTCCAAGAGTTGCAAACTTGGTGGGTTAAAATCGCCCTCCAAGAGAGAGAGTTTGACTCGCTCGGTTTTGTAGATTGAGAGTTGGCTAAGGATCTATCTCCAGAGGGTCAAAGGAACGGGGATCGCTCCTTTAAAATCTAAATTGCAGATAAAAAAGTCTAAATAAATAGGAGTTACTTATGACTGAAGAAGTGAAACCCGATCCGAATCAAGCGACAACTCAAGATGCCCAGCTAGCTGCCGAACGCATGGTTGCAGGTGAAGAAGCAACGCAAAGTGTCGATTTCGACGCTGACTACGCAGCATCAAAAGAATTTAGCGTCAGTGAAGTTGACCAGAGTGGTGCTGGTGCCCAAGCTGCTGAAGCGGCAACAGGTGCTGCCCGGAAAATGCCCCAGCCAACAGAGATGAAATCCTCACCAGAGGCTCATAGCAATCCGGACGACTTCCGGGAAATGGCGAAGGATGTCAATCCTAGAGCTTAAGAAAAAAACAGCCAATAAAAGCGATAAATCGTGGAAAAAGCGATAGGACTGGGTAAACCAGGGAAGTAAAGCCGTATTCACTAAAAAAAATTAGGATAGCGATCGCGTAGACGATGCCGCAATGATTTGGCTCTAAACTAGTTTAGGGTCACTGCGACGTATCCCAATCGCTCAAAATGCAAAAATATGGCTCAACCAAGCGTTGGTTGAGCTTTAGTTATTTTGGTACCAATGTCAGGAATTGTTAGAGGTTCGCTAGGTTCAGCCCCTAGCAGTTTGAACAGAATTACAAAGAATGCAGGATAATGGGCAAAGCTTTCACATTTTGTTACCTTTAAATCCCAATCTTTCAGCAAGCATTCGATCGGCAACCATGCGAACCCATTACTGCGGCGAACCTAGAAGCGAACATATTGGACAAACTGTCACCTTGTGTGGATGGGTAGACCGTCGCCGCGACCACGGGGGGGTGATATTTTTAGATTTGCGCGATCGCACCGGCATCGTTCAAATTATCAGCGACCCAGTGCGGACGCCTGACTCTTACGCAGAGGCGGCAAACCAGCGCAACGAATACGTCCTCAGAATTACAGGTCGAGTCAGCAAACGTCCCGAAGACTCGCTTAATCCCCGCCTCCCGACTGGCGAGATTGAAATTTACGCAGATAAAATTGAACTGCTCAATCAGGTCTACAAGCAGCTGCCCTTCCAAGTAGGGGCGGGAGACACAGAATCCCTGCGCGAAGACTTGCGATTGAAGTATCGCTATCTAGACTTAAGACGCGATCGCATGACTCGCAACCTCCAGTTGCGTCACCAAGTCGTCAAAGCCATCCGTCGCTACCTAGAAGACATCGAAAACTTCATCGAAATCGAAACGCCGATTCTCACCAAATCGACTCCCGAAGGCGCACGGGATTACCTCGTCCCCAGCCGCGTCAATCCCAGCGAGTGGTATGCGCTTCCTCAGTCGCCGCAGCTATTTAAGCAAATGCTGATGGTATCCGGCTATGACCGTTATTACCAGATTGCTCGTTGCTTCCGGGATGAAGATTTACGCGCAGACAGACAGCCAGAATTTACTCAGTTAGACATGGAGATGAGCTTCATGTCTCAAGAAGAGATTCTCCAGCTCAACGAAAGTTTAGTTTGCCATATCTTCAAAACGGTCAAAGGCATCGACTTACCCCGTCCCTTCCCGCGCCTGACTTATGCAGACGCGATGGATCGCTACGGGTGCGATAAACCAGACACCCGCTTTGGCTTAGAACTTGTCAACGTTTCCGATTTGCTGAAAGATTCTGGGTTTAAGGTATTTTCCGGCGCTGTCGCCTCTGGCGGTATCGTCAAAGTATTGCCCGTTCCTGGCGGAAACGACGCCTTCTCCAACGTGCGGATTAAACCAGGCGGCGACCTATTTAAAGAAGCCAGCGAAGCTGGTGCTAAGGGTCTTGCCTATATTCGCGTGCGAGATGACGGCGAACTCGACACCATTGGCGCGATTAAAGACAACCTCACCGAAGCGCAAAAACAAGAATTGCTAAGTCGCACAGGTGCAAAACCCGGTCATCTTTTGCTATTTGGTGCGGGCGATATGAATACAGTTAATAAAACCCTAGACAGATTGCGTCAGGTGATTGGGCGCGAACTAGGACTCATCGATCCTGACAAAAACAACCTGCTTTGGGTGACAGACTTCCCCATGTTTGAGTGGAATGGGGATGAGAAGCGCCTAGAAGCGCTGCATCATCCGTTTACGGCTCCCCATCCCGATGATTTGCACGACCTGAAGACGGCACGGGCGCAAGCTTATGACCTGATTCTCAACGGCGTGGAAGTTGGCGGTGGAAGTCGGCGGATTTACCAGCGCGAGGTTCAAGAGCAGGTGTTTGAAGCTATTGGCTTGGCGAAAGAGGAAGCTTATGCCAAGTTTGGATTTCTCCTAGAGGCGTTTGAATACGGCACGCCGCCACACGGGGGAATTGCCTACGGTTTAGACCGCTTGGTGATGCTCTTAGCAGGGGAAGAATCGATTCGGGATGTGATTGCTTTCCCGAAAACACAGCAGGCTCGTTGTTTATTGACCGATGCGCCCTCTGGTGTCGATGGAAAGCAGTTGAAGGAATTGCACGTTGCTTCGACATACAAGCCCAAATCCAGCGAAAAAGACAAGCAGTAACTCGCGCGATCGCAATCAAGATTTAGAGGCGCACAATGAATTGTGCGCCTTTAAAATTTTGGGAAAGGGAAACAGAGGCGTGAGGAAAAGATAGCGATCGCTCCGCTCTCTTCCCAATCTCCCAAAAAACTATTAAGCTGCAAAATCAAAGATGATGAAATCATCTAAGCATTCTAATATCGCAGACTTCACTCGTTCGTGTTCGGGATGCGGCAGATAGAAATCGCGGGCATCCGCGCTCTCAAATGTCATCAAAAATCCGTGGTTATAGCCCTGGTTCAGCCCCTCGTGACTAGAATAGGCTCCCCCAGCATAGTAGGTAATACCTGGAATTAATAGCTGAAGTTCACCCAGTTGGTTTAACAAATCTGCAATCTTTTCCTGCGTTATTTCTGGTTTAAATTTGAGCAGAACCATGTGTTGAATCTGAGGCATTTGCTTAGGTTACTGATAGCAGAGTCTCTAAAAGCTTAGCTGGGAACAGAAAGAACATACAGCCAGACGCGATCGCTCTCAATAAAATTCTGTCACAAGCACTCGCCCCTTAACCCTGCTTCTTTGGGTGCTTGCTGTCTTCAACAAATTCACTCGCAAGACCAAATGGTTCTCAATTATTCTGCTGCTTGTGAGCTGCTTGCTGCACTTGCTCTATGGTTGAAAGTCGCGGCTGTACAGACAAAGGCTACAACCTAACGTCATCCGCTTCGTGCCTGTGAAGAATAAATTGCACGGTATACATCTATAGGGGCGTACAGCCGTGCGCCCCTACAATAATTGCAAGTAGATAGCCAAAAAGCACAAACAAGGAGAAATATTCATGCGATCGCGCTTGAGATGGCTGTTGTCAGTTATCAGCGTCCTCAGTGGTTGCGCCTACATCAGCAGCGCAACTCCTTCTGTACAAGCCGCTCAAACCATCGTGGTTCGGAAAGGCTCCTCTACTGAATCCATCAATATCGCGGATCTCCGCCAGCTTGCGGAAACGGGAACCACCCCATCGTCTTTGAGAAGTTTTGCAAGAAACCTGTCTTCGCAACAACGAAGCCAAATTCTGTCAGCGCTGAGGGCAAAATTTGATATTGATGTTGTGCAAGTGAGTCGGTTACTCGATACTCAAATTGGTAGCGCGATCGCATCTTCTTTGGCTAGCACAACATCGCGTCAGGATAATGTCGGAGTGCTAGACGTGCGATCGGGACTCGTATTAGGGGCTAGGGCACCAGAAGGACTGTCTTTACTCAGCTTTATCGAAGCTTATCCCCGTCAAACGCTTGATATAGACTTAAGTCGGGCGTTTAAAGTTGTCGAAAATTTTAACAGCGCTTTTTGGCAAACTCAGTGGTTTATGGCAGAGATTGCCCCCCAACTGACTGTCAAGCGCCCCCAACTTAATTTACCTTTCGATCCCACGCTACCGGGAACGGCATCCGTGCAGGTGCTGAACTTGAAACTCAATGATACCCAGCGCCGCCGGGAAATTCCCCTTGATGTTTACTGGTCGGAAGCGGCTTCTCCGGCTAAACCGATAATTGTTCTATCGCATGGCTTAGGTTCGGTTCGCACCGATATGCGCTACCTGGCAGAGCATTTGACATCCTATGGCTATGTAGTGGCAGCCTTAGAACATCCTGGGAGTAACGAAAGTCATGTGAAGCAGGTAGTTAGAGGCAAAGCTCCCTTATTGGATGCTCAGGAGTTTTTGAATCGTCCCAAGGATATCAGTTTTGTTATCGACGAACTAGAAAAGCTGAATCAAGCCGGGGAACTTCAGGGGAAACTGGCACCCGATCGCGTCATGGTAATCGGGTATTCTCTGGGGGGTAGTACAGCTTTATCGGTTGCGGGTGCCGAGTTGCAATTAGCGTCTTTAAAAGAGCGCTGTAAAGGGAATGTAATTTCCTTCAATCTTGGGGAAGCTTCCCAGTGTTTTGCGAGCGGACTTCCAGAAGACCGCTATCAACTGCGAGATCCCAGAGTCAAAGCAGCGATCGCGTTCAATCCCACCACGTCTTTGCTCTTTGGCGAAACAGGTTTAAGCGCTGTGCAAGTCCCCACTTTAATTGAAGCTGCTTCCGCTGATAAGACGACTCCCGCTTTAACCGAACAAATTATCGGCTTTTCTAAAATACCCAGCCCAAAATGGCTGGTGGGTGTGGTGGGAAGCACCCATTTAAGTGTGAAAGATCCTAGCACTACCCAAGATCAAGCGAGACAACCGAATACACTGTACACGGGCGGGGAAATCGTTGGCGAACAGGCGGTTGCCATCCGCAGCTACATGAACGCGATCGCGCTGGCAATGGCAGGACAACTCACCGATGATGCTGCCAAGTACGCAATTTTCCTCACCCCAGAATATGCTCAGTTGGCTTCAACCGATGCTTTCCCGATTCGTCTCGTCACGGAAATTCCGCCCCAAGCGCAAGCAGTAGTTGACGATTTCCTTCAGAATCAAGGGAAAAAATAATGTCAAGGCAAGACGCAAAGAATAACTTCTTTGCGTCTTGGCTCGAAATAAAATCACCGATTACTTACTACTGCAACTTGATGTACTTCTCCACATCTTCAATCTGGGGATCTGGAAACTGAGTTAGCACTTGCCATAAAACCGTGTAACTGCCATCAGCACGGCGGCTGACGGGACGGAAGGCGACCAGGACATCGCTGCTGGGCAATTCTAAAATTTGGTCAAGATAGCGGCGTTGTTCCCTAGAAACGGTTCCTCCCGTCTGAACCACTTCCGGCACCTGGAATTGGACTAATCGCATTAAGTAGGTGTGGTTCAGCATCGCTGGTGCATTTGGAGAGAGGCGGTCGATCGAGGATGCGATCGCTCTCGTCTGTTGCACGGGTTCGCTGAAAGCCACCTGACCCAGCTTTCCCGTGATAAACCGCTGTCGATCTACCTGAATCGATGCCAATTGATTCGGCGGACGATAATTGAGGAAAAACTGGCGCGTTTGCGGCGATAAGGCGCGGACTTTCTTCAAGGTGGGGTCGAGGTTTTCTAAGGGGACTTCTCCCAAATCCACCATGAAGCCATAATCTAGCCCTTGCTGGGCAATCTCAAAGTTGCCCCCTTCCATCCGAACCGCAAAGCGTGGAGTAAATTCCTCCGCAGGACCAATTCGCACCGATGAGGGAGTAGATTCCTCATCGCTACCGCCGCCAACTCCCCGCAGCAAGGCTGGAAATGGGAAACGCTCTGCTACGCTGGGCGAGAGGCGATTTCCTAGCGGATTCAGTTGTTGACGGTAAGCCTCAGATGGTAAAACGCGGGCAATGCCGGTGTTGGGCTGAGAAAGAAATTCGGTATACAGACTTGGCTCTTGCCGATACAGGGCGTAGGTGTTGCGTTCGTTTAATTGGTACGTTTCCGCGATATCAGTAAAACGGGCGGAGGCGGGAAATGCTGCTACAGCTTGTCCCAAGAACTTTTTGGCAGTTTGGAGGGTTGTCACGGTTTGTTGGGAGGGCGCGATCGCTGGCTGAATTGGCGGCTGATAGCCAGAAATCGGTGTCTTTGCCGCTACACCAACGACTGGCGGTTCCGGAGCGGGAAATCTGGGCACTGGAACCGCCAAACGCTGAGGAGGTACGGTCAAAATCGACGGTTGACCAATTGCCAAAGGATTTCCTCTGGTAGGAGCGAGAATGGACTGTCGCCGTTCTAGCACCGGACGCAGGGGCAATAATTGCTGCGTCGAAGCATAGAGAGCGCAGTACACCTGCGCCTGCTCCAAGGTTAAATTAGAGCCTGCCGGGGTAACGCCGTTCGTGCGGGTACACAGCAAAGCAGGATTGGGATATTGGCTCTTGAGAAAGCGGTCTACTTCTCCCTGGTGGAGGAGGATTTGCCCCTCCGCCGCAAAAGCCGGGTAGGGTTCGGGAGACGCACTCGCTCTTTCGATTCGATTAATTAAATTGATTTGAGTTTGTACCAATCGCTGAGCTTGGGGCCAGAAACTTTGATCCGAAGCTGAACTCGAAGGGATTTGGCGGCTTACACCCAGCCTTTGGGACTCTGCCTGCGCGATCGCCTGTCCGGACACCAAGCTTAGTAGGGAAGACACAAAAATTAATAATAAGTACCGCATCTGAAACTCCTCAATCTGACAACTTGATAAAACAACCCAGTAGACCTTATTTATACTTCCCTGTTTTGACCCAAAAATTAAAGTCCTCTGTTTTTAATAAAATCATTGAATAGGAGAAAATATTTTTTTGTCTATCACTTCTTGCGCTTCCTATTTAACAGTTTACAGAACTCTAACTATTTGTTTTCTTTTTACTAGCGTTTCCTAATATATGTTTTTTTGTTAAGAAAATAAGCTTTTGTTTCTCAAACTCTTACTGTACTTGCTAGTTGAAGACCCCTAAAAAGATTGTTAATAAAGAGCAGACGGTCAAAGTGCAACTCCCTCAATTAGTAACGATCTAATTCCTAAGGAAGATGGGGAATTGCAAAAAACTAGAAAATTGGAGATTGAAGTTATATCTGAAGATTGATGGCTTCGGTCAAATAAAAAGCAAGAATTGAACTGTTACTGACAGACTAATGCTGCTGTGTTAGTAACACAATTTGGTTAGGTTCAGTGGCAATCGGAGAAAACACTGATGTTAGGACAACATAAGCGTGCTGTTGGCGTATTTTCAAACTATCGAGACGCCGAAGTAGCACTGACTGAACTAAAAAATTCTGGTTTTTCTATGGACAACGTGTCCGTAGTAGCTCGTGACGCGGACAAAGGAAACGACATTGCTGGTGCCGATGTAAGCGATCGCGTTGGCAATAAAGCCGACGAAGGTGCGAAAGCAGGTGCCGTCACCGGCGGTACTTTGGGCGGTCTAACCGGCTTGCTCGTTGGTCTGGGAGCCTTGGCAATTCCGGGACTTGGCCCTGTCATGCTAGCGGGAGCAGCAGGCACCGCTATTGCTACAACCCTTTCTGGCGGTGCCATTGGTGCAGCCGCAGGAAGTCTTTTAGGTGCATTAATCGGTTTGGGAATTCCTGAAGAAAGAGCCAGACACTATAGCGATCGAGTATCCCGTGGGGATTATTTAGTAATGGTAGACGGCAGCGACGACGATATCCGTCGTGCCGAAGCGATTCTCAGTCATCGGGGAATTCAAGATTGGGGTATCTACGATGCTCCTGCAACCAATACAACCACTACAACGACAACTCGCACATCTGATATTGCCGATCCCAGTGGTACCTATCAAACTCCAGTAGTTGATACAACTCCACGCACGGATACCCCGGTTCAAATTATCGACCGTCGGGAACAGACTCTTTAGGCTGATTTGAGAACGATTGAACGGGGTGGGAGGTAAAAAGCTTCCACCTCTTATCTGCTCGAAGTGAGGAATTGAAAAATGAACAAGTTTTTAACATTACTGTTTAGTGGCGTCTTGTTAGTGAGTGTTGCTGCTTGCGACAACAATGAGAAAACGGCAGGTGGAGCGGATTCTGATTCAAGTCAGACTTCTTCGCCTGCTGCAACTGGAGCCGCCAGTCCAAATGCCAGTGCCCCAGCATCACCCTCGGCTGATGAATCAGCACAACCCGATCAAGGCGCGAAGAACGATGCATCGAGTGATGTCCGCAAAAGACAGCTAGAATCTGATATTCGGGCACGCGAGCAACGTAATAATGCTGCTGGCGACCCCCTAAAAAGAGCTGATAGCGACTTGGAAAGCGAGGTTCGTAGCAAGTTAGAAGCGAACTTGCCCAGCAGCAAATTAGAAATTGATGCTAAAGACGGAGCTGTAACAGTTGTAGGAACTGTAGAAAAGCCAGATCAAGTGGCAAAAATAGAACCGTTGGCGAAGGAAATCAAGGGGGTTAAGACAGTAGCTGTTCAAGCGAAAGTTGCCCCAGCGCAGAAACAGTAACTTTACTAGGACTTACGGACTGGAAACCAGGAAATCAATTTCCTGGCTGAAAGCCTAAGTCAGTTTAAACTGACTAAAAAAACTCAAACCAATCCATTTCATGGCTTTGAGCGATGAAGCTGGAACTTTAGTGGGCTTTAGTTCACGGCAACTGGATAAGTCCTGTGTAATAACGGTGAAACTGTAATTTGATTTCGCTTGTGGCAAAATCACGAATAGATTCCTAAAGAGTTAGAGAGGAAAGGGTAATGGTGCTTACTCAGCCAAAACGAGCTTTTGGCGTGTTCTCCAGCTTGCAAGATGCAGAAGGCGCAATTCAGGAATTAAAAGCCGGTGGGTTTCCAATGAATCAGGTTTCTGCAATCAACAAAGAGCCTGAGCAAGTATCCCCGCCACCGACTTCTAAAGCGCAAGAAGGAACGACCCTTGGCGCGATCGCGGGTGGTGCAGCCGGAGGCGTCTTAGGTTTGGCGCTGGGACTAGGCACCATTGCCGCCATTCCCGTATTAGGGCCAATTAGCATTATTGGGGTGGCAGCCACGGCTTTAGCGACTACTTTAACCAGTGGTGTGATTGGTGCAACCGCAGGCGGCTTATTAGGTGCCTTGACTGGCTACGGGATTCCTGATGAGCAAGCCGCAATTTACAACGATCGCATTCATCATGGGGACTATTTCTTGATCGTTGAGGGCACAGAAGCAGAGGTGCGTCAAGCTGAAGCAATTCTCAACCGTTGGAACGTCCAAGAATTAAGAATTTACGATGCTGCGGCATCACCACCGCCATCCATCAATGAAATGCCTCTTTGATATTAAGTAGCTAGGATGATTTAAACCTAAAACGCTCCAACATATACCCACCTTGTTCACTTCGGGATTCCATGCCCTCCATCACAGCCAGGGCTAAATCATATTCATTGTCGAACATTCGTCCTGAAATTTCATGAGCTTTGAGTTGATGCCACTGTCCTTCGATGGGGTTCATCTGGGAGCAATAGGCAGGCAA
>NZ_JACJPB010000059.1:0-110619 GCF_014695825.1 Coleofasciculus sp. FACHB-542
TTTGGCTCCCCCCTTATTCACCCGAACTCAACTTAATTGAAATCTTATGGAAGTTTATGAAATATGAATGGATAGAGATAGAGGCTTATCGGGACTGGAAAAGTTTAGTAAAGTATGTCAAAAATGTGCTAAAAAAAGTCGGGACCGAATATGTAATTAATTTTGCTTAAGCACTTAATTTATCGAAAATTGCTATGGCTCAAATGAGTGAACGAGGCTGCTTAAATTTCTGCGTATCCCTGTAGATTAGCTGAAATTTATACAGAAAGATTACAGCCTTCAACGATTATCTTTTACAAAATTTTCTCCAGGAATTGCTTAGCGCGATCGCAGTCTGGATTTGTAAAGAACTTACTAGGCGGTGAATCTTCAGCCAGTTTTCCACCATCAAGAAACAAAATGCGGTCGGCAACTTCTCGCGCGAACCCCATTTCATGGGTGACAATTGCCATTGTGATACCAGTTTTGGTGAGGTCTTTCATCACCTCTAGCACCTCTTTCACCATTTCCGGGTCGAGTGCCGAGGTCGGTTCGTCAAACAACATGATATCTGGCTTCATTGCCAAGGAACGCGCGATCGCTACCCGCTGCTTTTGTCCTCCTGACAGCTTAGAAGGATAAACATCAGCCTTTTCTGATAAACCTACTTTATTCAGCAGTTCCATTCCTTCTCGCCGCGCCTCTTCCGAAGAAATGCCCTTTACCTTTTTAGGCGCATACGTCACATTAGAAAGGACGGTTTTGTGAGGAAATAAATGGAAATGTTGAAACACCATCCCGACATTTTGCCGAACTTTCATAATGTCGGTTTTTCGTGAGGTGATGTCTGCGCCTTGTATATAAATCTTACCCGAAGTTGGCACCTCCAGTAAATTCATGCACCTCAAGAAAGTGGACTTACCAGAACCCGAAGGGCCAATCACCGCAACAACTTCCCCGTGTCCAATCTCAGTCGAAATTCCTTGCAAAACCTTCAGATTTCCAAAAGATTTATGCAAATCTTCAACCTTAACTGCTGCGTTGTAATCTTCGTTCGAGTACATAACCCCCCCATGTTAAACTCATGACCATTAAATAGTAAGTCGCGCCTGCAAATAGCAAAGGTTCAAAGTAGATATATTGTTCTGCACCCACAATTTGGGCGCGGCGTAACAAGTCAGTTACCCCAATTGTAGAGACTAATGCTGAGTCTTTCAGTAGTGCAATACTCTCATTTACTAATGCTGGCAAAATATTTTTTATCGCCTGTGGCAAGATAATATCCAGCATCATCGGTCTGTAGGGAACTCCTAAAGACAAAGCAGCTTCCTGTTGCCCTTTATCAACGGCAAGAATACCGCCGCGAATTGTTTCAGAAATGTAAGCGCCTGAGTTGAGAGTAAAGGTAATGACACCGGCTAATAATGCCGGAATATTGTAGCCAATCAACTGAGGCGTTGCGTAATAAACTAAAGCGATTTGCAATAGTAACGGCGTTCCTCGAAAGATAGAGGTGTAGGCTGTTGCAAACCAAACCAGTGGTTTAAAGGTAGAAATCTTAAATAAAGAGAGGATTGTCCCCCAAATAAAGCCCAAAATTGCTGAGATAGCAGTGAATTGGAGAGTTACTAATATTCCTTTTAGAATAAAAGGAATCCGAGGCGTTATCTTAGCAAAAGCCAAGCTGGAACTGCTGGCGGGAGTTTCAGTTTTTCCATTATTTTCAAACCACTTTGTCACCAACCTTTCTATTTCACCGTTCTGTTTCATTTCTGCCAGAACGCGGTTGAAGTCATTGACTAGAGGCGAACCTTTGGCGAAAGCGATCGCACTCCCTGCTTCCCCAGTATTCGGAACCGTATTAAATTCTAAATCTGGGTTATTGGCAATAAAACCTTTAGCGATGGTATCTTCGATAATTGCAGCGTCGATACGATTTGATTTAACTTCTTGGATAATTTCACCAGTCTTATTAAGGGCTACCAGATTCGCGCCCTTTATTTCTTTAGCAGCTTTTTCTTGAGTAGAACCCAATTGAACGCCGACTTTTTTTCCAGCTAAACTTTCAGGTGTCGTTAGGTTACTACCTTTTCTAGCAACAATTGTATTTTTAGCTTCATAGTAAATATCGGAAAAATCAACATTTTTTCTCCGTTCTGCTGTCGGTGTCATCCCAGCCATCGCAAAGTCAGCCCGACCGGATTGCACAGCCGGAATTATGCCGCTAAAATCTGTATCTTTAATCTCAAGTTGAAACCCTAGCTCTTTAGCAATATAGTTGGCAATGTCTACGTCGAAACCTACAATATCAGCGCTACCGCTAGCCGTATCTCGAAATTCATAAGGTGGATAGTCCGCTGACGTGACCATCACAAATTTTTTACCTTGATATTGTGGCGATTGTGCAAAGACGCGATCGCTTCTCCAACCCCCAAAAAGTAAACTTATCGATAATGTAATAGAAAATAGGATGGCAAAAAGCCATTTCCTTTTTGGCATAGCTAGTAAGTCCTTAATGTCTTAATGTATAAATATTTAACACTCAAACCACAAGACCATTTCTACTATCTTAAGGATGATATTTTGCTTACATAAAGTTACATTTTCAAAATTTTTATGATAAATAAGCTCATAAAAAAAACATAGGTTTGTTAACCTTACTCCAAACCCTCTTCACCTCCCTCTAACCCTCTCCTAAGAGGAGAAAGTCAGCAGGTTAGGTTTGTTTGATTCTAAAAGACGAAACTCGTTCTCACCACACCAATCACAGCATCGGGATTTCGCTCATCATGGTTAGGTGCTGTTAGCCAAAAGAAACCAGGAGTAATCGAAATATTTTCGGTTAATTGATATTTGTAGAAAGCTTCGATGTGATATCCGGTATCGCGATCGCTTCTTTGTCCGGGAGGTAAACCAATCGCCTCTGCTAAAGCACGATTGCTAGTTCCTGTTAACTTTGGTTGCATCCCTAACACAATGCCACCTAAATTTCCCTTTTTGCCCAAATCAGGGAAAGCCAGCGTTACCGCGTAGTTCCAGACATCTGCATCCCCCTTGATATTACCAAGAGCGCGGGCGGCAGTGTAACCCACCCAGCCACCGAGTTCAAAGCGGGGACTAAATCGGTAATTAACTTGTGCGCCGTAACCATTACCCACTACAGGATTGCCATCAGGATCGGTGAGATCAATGACTTTGGCGGCGTTGCTACCTGCGAGAGTATCGACACCAAAAGCTTGAGAAAAAGAGTTCAGGTAAAGCAAGCCAAGTTTCAAGCGATCGCCACTATAAACCAACTGGGCAAAAGCACTGTAACCACCATTAAATATACCTGAATCTCTGCCTGGGTTACTAGGACCGTTAGGGGCGTCTTCACCAAAGTAACCAACATCTAAACTGAGGGCTTCGCTAAGGGCATAATTTGCTGCAATCCCCGCTCGATTTCCCAAGGGAAAATACACAGGATTGACTTGACCAAAATTAGAAATAGCACCCGTAGAGGTGTCGATAAAAGGAGCAATTGTATCTGTTACATACGACGGATCGATTGAACCCGCTTCAATATAAATTTTGAGTTTGTCTCCGACTGGAAAGCGATACTCTAACTGGCTAATTCTGGCTTCGTTATTTTGAGATACGCTACTGGGAGTAAATCGAGTTTCACCTGTTAAGCCTGGATCTGGCCCGCCACCAAATGTTGCCCCAGTGTCAAACTGCCTCAAATTAGTGATTTGAAAACGAGTCCTTAAGCGGTCTTTTCCAGTGAAGCTAGTGTTAAAATCAATGCGAGTCCGATGACCGAGAGTAGCGTTATTTACATCGCTAGCATTCTCACCAAAAGCATCGCCTGCATAGGTGATAACCTCACCGCCTAATTTAGTGGTTGTAGAAAATTGGTGAGCTTCCAGTTGGGTTGTTCGAGCTTCCAAAGTATCCACTCGACCCTGTAACGCCCCTAGTTCTGTTCCAAACTCATCAATCAGCCGTTGTAAGGTTCCTAGATCGTCTTTAGTAACAAAATCTGCTGAACTAGCAGCAATCAATTTCTCAATTTGCTGCAAGCAGGTATTTAACCCAGCCGCAAATTCATAACGACTCAGCGCCCGATTGCCACGAAAGGTGCCATCCGGATATCCTGAAATACAACCGTAACGTTCAACAAGCGATCGCAGGGCTTCATACGCCCAATCCGTCGGTTCTACATCTCGCAACTGCGACACGTTGCTGACTCGATCCATCGCATCAGTCTCTTCAGTTCCCTGAGAAACGGTATCTGCCCCAACTAGAGCGTCAGTATCCTGGGCAAAGGGATGGGTTTCCTCTGACACAGTTGGAAATTCTGCTGCTTGGGCAATGCTAGCGCTCGCTAAAGCGTTAACTAGCACCGCGAGGCAAAATTTTAGAGGGGCACGAAACAGTTTCAAGACGGTCTCTCCTCACACTTTTTGGCATTCCTAATGAATTTTGTCACGTAAATTCCGATCGTGCTCGCTGAATTTACGCTGGATGTTGTTTAAATACTACATTTTTGCCTAGCAAGTAATTGTATATTCTCCTACCAAGAAGAAGTTCAACATATACTCTTGTTGATTATGCGAAAAACAACCCCGATTTCTCCAAGAAATCGGGGTTCTAAAAACTGAGGATTTAGTTATCTAATGTCCAACAATTCTACGTCGAAAATTAGAGTGGCGTTGGGAGGAATGACTCCACCCGCACCACGAGAGCCATATCCCAATTCAGGAGGGATAATTAACTGGCGGCGTCCGCCGACTTTCATGGTGCTGAGTCCTTCGTCCCAGCCTTTGATGACTTGTCCAACGCCGAGTTTGAACTCGAAGGGAGAATTGCGATCGCGCGAACTATCAAACTTCGTGCCATCCTTTAGAGTGCCGGTGTAATGCACTACCACCCTTTGACCTGTTTTAGGAGTTGCCCCCTCGCCTTCCTTTAACTCAGTGTACTTAAGACCAGAAGGCGTTGTCTTCACTTCGCCACTGGCAGTTTCATCACTTCCCGGGTTGGTATTCATCGTTATAAGCCTTGTAATATCAGCAGTAGGATCGTTACTGGGAGTTTTTGCAACAACTGCGGTTTCAGTTTTGGTTAGTTCAGCTGCTTTTGCATCTCCTTGATTGCTGCTCGTAACTTGAGCAAAAATCAAGAGTACTACACAGGTAAACATTACCCCAACGCTGATTAGAATTTCTCTCATTCATCCGTTCTCCGTACCTCTAAGACCTCAAAACTTTAGATTTTAGATTGAGAGAATTTTCGATTTAATCCAAAATTCCCCATCCAAAATCCAAAATTGATTGTCCCACTAGATTTTCAATCCTATCAGCTTTACTTACCGCCAGAGCTTATTTTCCATATCACGCACCTGACGTTCGAGCCGGTCAATGCGTCCCCGCAATTCATCCATTTCCGACTGGCGAGGAACCCCCAGATCCTGCAACATATTCCGCATTTGCCGTTGCATCTGGATCTCCAAGTTCCCCTGATCTGACTTGAGCTGCTGCATCAAATCATCTACCATCCCCTTAGCTTGCTCGGGGTTGATTTTGCCTTCCTTGACCCATTCATCGCTCACTTCGCGGATTTTGTCGGCTACCAAAGACGTAGTCCCCACACCCATCATTAGTAGCTGCTTAAGCCAGTTGTTATTATCCATTTTCCCTTCCTGTCACTCCGCCGCGACTTTGAGCGGCTAAACACGTATCATAAAGCGGTGCTAAAATCTTACCGATTTTTCGCCTACAGTTCTATTTTGTGACATTCTCTCAACAACTGCCGCCTATCTTCCAGACTTTGCTCGTGGCAAAATCAATCTGTCTGATGGATGATTGAAGAGTCTATTTACAGCTTCAAAGCAGCTTATACTCCAGCTCATGGTAATTGAGTGGCTTCAGGTAAGAGTCGCCCCCGAACTGCGGGAAAAATACATTCAGAAGGATGGCGAAATCTGGACAGCTTTCCTTACTACCTGTCCGGGTTTTTTGGGTAAAGAAGTCTGGCTTAACCCGAACGAGCCAACAGAGGTCATTTTAGTCATTCGCTGGGCGACGCGGGAACAGTGGAAGTCTGTTCCATCAGAACGCCTGGAAGAAATCGAGCAGCAGTTTGTCCAAGCGATGGGAAAGGCTTTTCCCATCGTTCAGTTAGCAGAATATCAAATCCGAAAGTTTCCCCAAGCTTAAACTGGATCTAGAGGTCTTTTTAGATTGCGACTTGCTGACTGGATAGAAACCTAGAATTACCGTGCTGCTATCCATGCCGAACTGTCCAAAGTGCCATCAACCCGTCAATGCCCAGGTAACGACCTGCCCTTATTGCCGAACCGAGCTAAAAGCCTACGGTCATCCTGGCATTCCCCTGCATCGAGCAACAGGTGAGAAATTTCTGTGCGACACCTGCACTTACCACGAAGATGATACCTGTACGTTTTCCAAGCGTCCTTACGCCAAAGAATGTACGATGTATAGCGATCGCTCTCAAGAATCTCACCCGATGACTGTCACTCGCTACAGTCTCGGCTGGCGTCACTCGCTTCAACTTTGGTGTCAGCGAAACCAGCCTTTGTTGCTGCTATTCGGTCTCATCGTCGTAAGTTTAGCGATCGCTTTCTATGCAAGCAAATAATCTAGACAACCTTCGCCGTAACCGAACTGGTTCCTGAAGCTTCTTTTGCTTCTTTTAGAGGCAACTCCTCAACGGGTGCTGCTTCTTGAAAAACCGTCAAGTCAAACCAGAAAGTTGTACCGACGCCGACCTCGCTAACCAAGTGAACCCTGGTGTGATGCTTCTCAATGATATTTCTAACAATTGACAAACCCAAACCTGTTCCTTCAAGGGTGTGAACTCGGTTTTCTACTCGGAAAAAACGATCGAAGATTGCCTCTTGGTCTTCTGTATCGATGCCGATTCCCGTATCAGAAATTTCAATCCGCACTAATTTGGGATTGTTCGTTGCAGGAATTTTCCCGCGTTCCTCTGCGCCGGAAGGGAAGACTCCGCCTTGACTCCGCTCATCCCTCGACTCCAGCAAATAGGCGCGAATTGCCACCCGTCCGCCTGTCTCAGTAAACTTCAGTCCATTACCGACCAGATTAGCAAACACCTGGAGCAACAAATCATAGTTGCCCCAGACTGCTGGCAAATTCGGTTCAATCTCTTGGATGAGTTCAATTCCTTTATCGCGGGCGTTTAGCTGGTAAGTCCGCAGCGTTTGCTCCACAGGTTGGGCAATATCTACAGGCTCAAAGTGATAGCGCTTGTGCGACTCAAGCCTAGATAAATCCAAAACGTCATTTACCAGGCGAGTCAGGCGGTCTGTTTCTCGATTCGCAGTGTCTAAAAATTCCCGACGTTCCTCTTCTGTCAAATCTTCGCCGTATTCGTGGAGCGTTTCAATAAACGACTTGATGTTAAAAAGCGGCGTTCTCAATTCGTGGGAAACATTGCTAATAAAATGACTTTTCGCCTCGTTCAGCTCTACCTCACGAGTAATATCCTGTACCGTCATCGCAATTCCCTTGATGGTTTCCCGGTACTGGTCGAGGACGGTCGTTAGGAGAATGCGGACGGTGCGGTTCGCCGGTTGGAATAGCGTCACCCGAAACTCTGCCCCTTCGCATTCGCCAGCAACAATTTGATGCAGGGGTCGCGCTAGCTCCAAGTTTACTGGAGAAGGCAAGCAATGCAGAGCATTAGATCCCACCACATCAACGCCATCCCACCCGAAAATTCGTCGCGCTGTCGGGTTGACTAAGATCACCTGAAAGTTGGTGTCTATCAGCACCGCTCCATCAGCAATCGTAGAAACCAACGTCTCTAGCTTGGCTTTCTCTGCTGTCAGTTCCTCGATATTTTGCTCTTCATAACTCTCCAGCCGTTCTGCCATCTCGTTGAAACTGTAAATCAGTTCGCCCAGTTCTCCTCCGAGTGGCAGGTCAACTCGTTGCTTGAAGTTGCCAGCGGCAATATTTTTAACCCCAACGAGAAGTTCTTTAATTGGCTGAGTAATGGTTAAGGCATTAAAAACAGCCCCCAAAATCACCATCACCCAAATGGAAATAAATACCGCAATCGTGACATCTCGTGTCAGATGGGACGACGCCACCACGGTTGGATTGGCGTTAATCCCAATTGCCAAAACCCCTAAATTTTTGCCATCGTGCGACAGGGGAACAAAGACATCCGTAACTTCCCCATCCGGACTTAGGTGCTGACGCACCATTGGTAAGTCGGAATTATCAGCGTAATCCTCTGGCAATTGAATCCGACGCTGAATTGTCAGCGAGTTTTGTACCTCGGACTCAGAGAAAGGAATTCCAAAATAGATTTTGCCAGTTTCGTCGGCGTAGAGCATATAGCGCACGCTGGAGGTGCTGCTGTAGAAGCGGTGAGAAAAACGTGCCACCTCCGTCAGATTCTTTTCAGCAATCTGAGGCGCGACATTCGCCGCCAACAACAAACCCAGGTCGCGCCCGAAGCGAGTATCATTCAGCCGAGCATCCTGCTGAATTGTATTCACTGCCCAGAAGGTCAGACCGCTCATCACCAAGGAGACGACTAAGGTAGCAGCCGCCATCAGGCGCGTCTGGAGAGTAAACTCAGACCACCAATGGGCAATAACTTCTCGAAGGGTTTTTAATAGAGCCAGCAAGGTAAATTTGCCACTAAAAATGGTAAAAATTAGAGATTTATCAAAAATTGTAGAGGATTCTTCCCAGGGATAGGTGGATTTTTGAACGTTTCTCAATTATATTTATCCACTTCTATTTTCTCAAGTTCCCCCTGGAACTCTCATGTATCTTTGGATGCAGCTTGACTAAGATTTTGAAGAAATTTAACGATTTACGTGATGTGCAACTTTCCAAAACTCTCTAGCTTAGGCTACAGAGCTTTGGAAACGAGGAGCGATTGGATTGCAGTTGCACATGACGTTAAACGCTAAAGTTTCCCTGCCGTGCGGACGCGATAACCAATATCCCGTCGGTAGTACATCCCCTCAAACTCAATGCAATTAATCGCCGCGTATGCTTGAGCGATCGCTGCATCAAAATCCTCTCCAATGGCGGTGACTCCCAACACCCGACCGCCTTCTGTCACCACTTGTTGCTGCTTCTTCTGAGTGCCTGCATGGAACACATTCGCTCCTGCTGCCTCGGCTTGCTCAATGCCGGTAATGACGTGACCTTTTTTATAGCTTTCGGGATAACCCCCCGTCGCTACAACGACACAGGCGGAAGCGCCTGATTTCCAGGCAATCGGAGGCTGTTGGGCAAGTTTCTGTCCGACGCAGGCAACCAGTAAGTCTTCTAGAGGGGTTTCGAGTAAAGGCAAGATCGCCTGTGTTTCCGGATCGCCAAAGCGACAGTTAAATTCCAAAACTTTCGGATCGCCTTGGGGGGTAATCATTAATCCAGCATAAAGGACACCCCGGTAGTCGATGCCCCTCGCTTTTAAAGCGGCAACAGTCGGCTCCAGAATTTCTTTCTGAACTCGCGCACTCAAAGCAGGTGTCAGGATGGGAGCAGGACAATAGGCTCCCATTCCGCCCGTATTTGCCCCTGTATCGCCCTCACCGATGCGTTTGTGATCCTGAGCAGGTAACAACTGACGAACTGTCAAGCCATCCGACAGCGCCAAAACCGAGACTTCCTGACCCGCTAAGTATTCTTCAATTACTACAGTCTTGACTCGACTGGAGAATAAATCTGCGATCGCAGAGTATGCCTCTTCCACCGTTGCCGCTACCGTAACACCCTTACCCGCTGCCAAACCATCGGCTTTAACAACAATCGGTGCCCCTTGCGCTGCTACATAAGCTTTTGCAGCTTCTGGCTCTGTAAACACCTCTGAGTTGGCGGTTGGGATACCCGCTTCCCGCATCAAATCCTTTGCCCAAGACTTACTCGCCTCAATTTGCGCTCCCGCTTTGGTGGGACCAAACACCTTGAGATTTTGGCGTTGCAAGTAATCTGCGATCCCCAAAGCCAGGGGGGCTTCAGGCCCGACGACCACCAGCGAGATGTTATTCACTTGAGCAAATCGTGCTATTCCCTCAAAATCATCAACACTTAAAGGGAGATTCTGACAACGCTCCAGAGAAGCTGTGCCGCCGTTTCCAGGAACACAGACTATCTGCCGAATGCGTTGAGATTGCAGCAGTTTCCATACCAGGGCGTGTTCGCGTGCCCCATTGCCAACAACCAAAACCTTCACGTTCGCCTCGCGCTCCTGTTTTTGTTTTCTTGAATTTTGCTAAATTGCAGGCTGTACGCCCGCCCAGACTAGGGACAGCGCCTCAATCCAGCGGCTTATCCTTAGGGACGATTTCCCATCTGAAAACCAAGTAAATTTACAGGGCAAATCGTATAAGGCAAGCAAATACTTCATTATGCCACGCAATTACCAAATGTCTAAGTTAGCCAAGAGACACCTGATGGATGGAAGCAAGCAAGTCTAGATTTAATTGTTTTGGGAATCGTTTTGGGATTAGATGAGTGGGATTGAACGAAAGGAAATTATTGCCATTGTTCCAATTCCGACAGCCAGTGCCGAACCAAAGCGATAAAGCGATCGCGCCGAGTTTCAAAATTAGCGGCAATCGAGATAAAACTGATACCCACTATCAACCCGATCACCCACTTGAAAAAGGAGTAACGGAAAACAAAAATCACCAACTGATAAAAAGCAGTCAGTAAAAAAGTGGCGGTACCAACGTAGAGAAATGCCCGGACTCGGAAAGCCAATCCAGCAAAAATGAATAAAATACTCAAAATTCCCGGTATCAATCCAGTTTCTTGGTGTAGCAAAAATGCCGCTCCACAAATTACCCCAACGCCTACGCAACGAAATAGGTGGCGAGTCTGTTTGCGTTTTGGTAGCGTCAGCCCAGAATCGACTTGGGCAATATACAGCCAGGATAAGCCAATCGACATAACGTACCACAAGTAATCGAAAAATTGTAATTCCAAAAACCACCGAAAAAGTGCCCAATTAATCAGTGCTAGGCTGATATAAGTAAAGCGAATTTGATTGGATAATTTGGCAATAAAAATATAAAATGCCGCTGTTATCAGCAAGCTAATCGGGTGAATTTCTACTCTGGTTTCCCAAATCATCACCAGTGGCAGAATATATGCCGCGTGCAGCCAAGGTCTTTTAGGCCATCCCCACTTCTCCCAAGGCAAAATATACAGAAAATAAGCCCAAACACAAGAAATCGGGGCTTTCCAGGGAACTAATGGCCCAGCCCAGAACTGCCCAATGGCTGTATAAAGCCAAAGTATTCTGATGACACCTACTTCTAATAAACCTAGGTAAACCCAGACTTCTGCAATGGTAATCCTCCAGTTTTCACTGAATAAGGAAGGTGCTGAATTTTCCTCTGTCTTTAAAGGGACTTGGAAACTTTCCCTGTTTTTTGGGAGGGAAGAAAGGGGAAATTTGCGACCTTGAAAAATCGCGTATCGGATTAAAAACAAGCCAGTTCCTAATCCGAGAATTCGGCTAGCTGCAATGGGATTACCAATCGCCGCGATGAGTAAGCAACTGCTCCAAGCCCAATGAAGATGGGCAATTACTTTCAGTTCTTCAGCAGTAAGGTGTAAGTAATTTAGAAGCCAGGGGAATAGCAGGCGATAGGCATACATGATGCTGGTGCCGAGGGCAGACATGACAATGAATCCATCGCCCAAAGCTCCACCTGATGCTTGTAAAAGTTGATAGAACAAAAGTTCGTAGGCAGAAATGGATACTCCCAGAAGTCCCAAATAGAGGATGGGTTTAAGTTCCTGCCGTCGTCTGCCAACTCCAATCGCAATGAACGCGATCGCAAGCGTACACAATCCCGTCCAACTGGTAAAAGTATCCCACCGCAGAAGTGCCCCCAACACGCCGTATAGTAGCGGCAGGATATGCCACCTGTTCGGAACACTTTCGATTTGCGATCGCCGCCGCCATGCTTCTCCCAAAAGCTGCGTGCTTAAACCTAAGACGATATTTGCGATCGCTAAATTCATCACCGAGTGTTCAAAGAAGCCCAACGTCTCGGCTGTCAACAGTTCTAAACCCCAACCCAGTCCGTAAAATGCCCAATGATTCGGTTGTTGCCAACTGCGATAAGCGATCGCCCCAATTGTCAACGTAACCGCAAGTAAATATTCCCCACCGGGCGAAGCAACCCCTTGGTAGAGAAAAAGCGAATGCAGCGTTAGCATCAACAGCTCAAAACTACACAACGCGATCGCCCAACCCTCAACCGCTTGTGCATAAAGTGCTGCTAACGTCCCATGACGACGCATCAGCCAGGTTCTGGCAAGCCATAAACCCACCACCGCGATCGCTCCCGCTAAAAACCAACCCGGTACCGAAAGGGGCGGCACTCCAGGCACGCCATCCCCCAGCAGCACACCGAGAAAACTCAGGCTAAACCCGACGGTAATGACGGCTGCCGCCAGATGCCGCAAATAGCGCGTATTCACCAACATCAGCCCAGTTGCCATTCCTAAGCTAATGAATCTGCCTCCAGGTAGCACGAATGTGAGAATTTGTGCCATTCCCAAACTGGCGACACTCAACCAACTCGCCAATGTGCGTTGCTTTCCAGCAGTTTGGCTGGCAACTCCCGTCAAAGCCAAAGGTGTAATTAGCCAGAAAATTGCCCACTGCTGACGGCTAAAGGCATCACTGTCCCCGAATAAGGAAACATTCGCTAACAGTAATTGATAACTGAGTCCCGCCAGCCCTAAACCGATGTGCCAAGCACTTTGCTTCCACAGAAGTACTGAGGAGGGTAGGAGGACGTGAAGGGTCCATTCGGCAACCATCACCGCCAACAAAATGCTTGCCCAAACTTCTTGGTGCAGATTGGGAAAAAAGCGGTCAATTGTAGAGAATAGCGTCAGCAACCCCACCAAGTGAGTGAAATACACCAGACTGACCCTAGTGGGAAGTCGGCGCTGTGTCACAATTGCCAGTGTCACAGTCGAAAACAACAGATTGAGCGATCGCAATGTGGGATTTAGTAAACTAATTAGACTCAGCACCGCCCCAAAAGTGAGTGCCAGTTGTTCGCCAAAAGTGGCTAAATCGTTCTTATCCGCTCGATGCAGCCAATCGCTTACCCCGACGATAAAAACAACGTAGGGAAATAAAACCAGGCTCAGCAACGCCCAAGGAACCGTTTCCGAACCCGTCAGTTGTGTGCCAGTTGCGATCGCCCATTCTTGCACGGAACCCGGAACTAACCGCCAAACCAGCCAAATCGTCTGTAAGCCAATCCCTACAAAGGCTGCCAGATCAATCTGTAGCCAAAAACGCTGCAATCGGCTGAAGAAAAACCACAAACCCAATCCGCTAACTGCTGTTGCTTGCCAGGGAACCGTTGTTCCTACCGAAACCAGCCAACCTAGGCATAACAAACTACCGCCAACTTTCTCCCACGGCAATTGGGGTGATTCGCTGGATGTTTCGGGTTGCTGTTGCGATAACCACGCCACCAGCCAGCCACAAATGCCAAGGGCTAACCCCAACTGCGTTACAGGGACTTGGACAATAAAAATTGCTCGTACCAGCAGCACCACCAAGGCATAAATCACTACCCCGGCTGGCAACTCGATCCCGATTCCCGTTTTTTCGATAGTCCCCGCAGCCTGTCGAGTCTCCGCAACCTGTCGGTGACGAACTTGATAGAAGCTGAGGAGGGACGTTCCTACCATTCCCAGATAAACGGCGATGACGGGAAATCCTGACAAATTCCAGCCCCAATGCAGGTAACTGAGTCCCAAAATATTCAATGCTGGCAACGCTTCTAGTAACTTCAGCCGTCTAGAAGCCGCCAATCGCCAATTTTTCAATAATTGGAGAGTAATCGCCGTCAAGAGAACAGATGCGATCGCAACTACCATCAGATTGACGGGATTCTGCCACAACCCAAAGCTATCCATTGCCCAAAAATTCACGGGCATTAACAGTAGGGTGACAATTTGCAACGTCTGCGCCGTCAATTGCAAACTGGGTTGGCGATTCGCCCAAGCGCTTACCCGCCAAAAAATCAATGTATACGCTAATAAAACCCCATACTGCCCAGCAGCAGGAAATCTTTCCCATTGAGTGGCGGCTAGCACCCCGGAGGACACTACCACCATGAACACTCCCAAAAACAGCAGCCACCGGACGCTGAGTTCTGCCATCAGTGACTGCCATACCCCTGGGATCGCTTTGGGATGTTGGCGAGAAGCATTCTTACCAGCAGCACCTGGTAGTAACTGCAAATCAGAAAATATCGTAACTTGAGGCGTTACTTGAGGCGTTGGTTTGGGCGTTACCGCAGCGGGTGGCAACGCACAAACCAAGTATTTTTGACTTAAATCGCTAACCTGAGCCTCAGAAATCAAACCCAAGCGCAGCCAAACATCCAGTCCTTCCAATAACTGAGGCTGCGAATTGCTAATCGTTACTTTAATGTTGATGGAGCGGTCATGTGAAGATGACATCAGCAGCCACCCTAAAGATGAATACTCAAATCATCTTCTTGATTGAAGGATTGGCTGTGGTTATTGTGACACTTTAGGGTATTGAAAGCACGCTTGTCCGGCGGGCACTGTCCACCAGACGCTTACTCTTTATCTTTATCCCCTAGTGCTTCTTTTTGCTGCTGATAGCGCTGTTTAAACAGACGCTGCTGTAGCTGGTGTTCCACAATCGGGGCGGGATAATTACAGCGATCGCGTTCATTCGCCGGTATCTTCCCACTGACGAGATATTCTGTATTTACAGACCTGAGTTCTGGCACCCATTTCCGGATATATTCCCCGTCTGGATCGAATTTCTGCGATTGAGAAGCTGGGTTAAAAATTCGGACTGGCTTGGGGTCCATCCCGCTAGAAGCACTCCACTGCCAGCCGCCATTGTTCGCCGAAAGATCCCAGTCATAAAGCTTTTGCATGAAGTATTTTTCCCCCAAGCGCGGATCGATCAGCAAGTCTTTAGTGAGAAAACTGGCAACAATCATCCGACAACGGTTGTGCATCCAAGCTGTTTGATTCATCTGGCGCATTGCTGCATCGACAATCGGGTAGCCGGTTCTCCCCTCGCACCAAGCTTGGAAATGTTCTGGATTGGTGTCGTAAGGGAAATTTTTGAGCGTTTCGCGGAAGGCACCCTCGGCTAATTCTGGGAACCAATACATCGCGTGTTGATAAAACTCTCGCCATGCTAGTTCCTGTTGCCATGTCCGGATATGGGTGTCTTCTGATTCGCTGCGGCTGTGTTCTAACACCTTTAGCGTGGCATCCCAAACGGTGCGAATGCCGATTACGCCAAATTTCAAAGCGGCGCTGAGTTGAGAGGTGCCGCTAACTGCTGGAAAATTCCGTTGTTCTTTATATTCTGCGATCGCTTGATCGCAAAATGTTGCCAGCTTTTCTTGCGCCGCCTTCTCCCCTGGGGCACTCACCAGTTCATTTTCCCAAATAAATCCTAAATCCTGAGCTGTAGGCAGTTCACCCGCACCCGCTTGTTGTGCTTTCTGCTGTTCTTCTGGGGTAAGTCCCTCGGCATTTTGGAGTTCTGGTGCGGGTTTAGCCTTGGGTTTACTACTCCAATTTCTCCAGAACGGAGTATAAACCGTGTACGGCTGATTAGAACCTGAGCGAATCTCCTCTGGTGCGTGTAATAGCTGATCCCAGTGATTTTGGACAAAAATACCCTTTTCTTTCAGGACTTCGCTAATAGTGCGATCGCGCTCTTTTGAATAAGGCTCGACATCCCAATTCCAGAATACAGCCTTCGCATTCAGCGCCGCTGCCAAAGCTGGGATTGCTTGAGTCGGATTGCCTAGAAGGATCAACAACTGGCTACCAGCCTTCGCGTAGCGTTCTTGGAGTGACTGCAAACTACCAATCATATAAGTCACTCTTGCCGGTGCCACATCATCCTTTTTCAAAATATTCGGATCTAGGCAGAAAACCCCTACCACCTTTTGGCTTTGCTGCCGTGCAGCAGCCAATCCTAGATTGTCCGAAATGCGTAAATCGCGGCGGTGCCAAAACAAAATCAGGTCAGACATTCAATCCTTGCTTTTCAAATAACTCGCTTATGTTTGACAGTTTAAAAGGTGACAACACCGTGTGTATCACTCCTGCGAGTGACTGCAAACTAAACGGCTATAGCAATCCTCAATGATTCGTGAAGGCGAGATCCGCGACTTCTTTAAAGTCGCGGATCTGAACCGCTGGTATCTTACAAATCAAACAAGATTCCTATATAGCGTTTCTCAGGTGGGTGGAATATATTGCAGGTCTAATGCTCGGTAGAGACATGACATATCATGCCCCTACTGATGTATCGCACCTAATTGAGAATTGAAATAATCTTATATCTGGCTATTAAAATATAAAAAATTAGCCAGTTTAAGCTGGCTAATTTTGTGTAGTCGCAGACTTTAACCTAACGAACTATTGTAAAAAAGGACGAGCTAAGAAAAAACTAGAAATCGATTTAGCATCTACTGGTTCACCCGCCAGAATTGCTTGCTCTAATTCCTGGGGAGTCATCAAAATCGTTTCAATATCTTCGTCAACATCTTGACTGGGAGGTATCTCCAAACGTTCTAAATCTTGCGCTAAAAAAGCGTAGATAAATTCATCTGAATAACCGGGAGCAAGGGAAAACTTACCTAAATTTTGCCATTTGTGAGCGCGATATCCGGTTTCTTCTTCAATTTCGCGCTTAATAGTCTCCTCTGGAGCTTCATTCGGTTCTATCGTTCCAGCCGGGAACTCCAAAAGACGCCCCTGTACAGCAAAACGATACTGCCTCAATAGGATCAACTTCCCTTCTGAGGTTACAGGAACAGCCAGCGCACCACCAGGATGCCGAATGCATTCCCAGTCTCCCTCTACTTGGTTCGGGAGGCGCAGACGGCTGACTTCAAAATTAAATTTACGCCCCTGGTAGAACAAGCGTTGTTTGAGGACTTCAGGGGGTTCTTGACCCAGTGCCATAGGAAACTACAAACGACGGACTTCTGAACAGTCTACAGCCTGAACGAGTTGCGCGATCGCACATCCGGAAACTGGATCGATCCAATCTGGCGCAATTTCCGCTAAAGGCACCAGCACGAACGCTCTTTCTCTCATCCGAGGGTGAGGCAACTGGAGAGGCGGAATCTCCCCACCCTGAGTGTCCAAAATCACATCATCAAAGAGCAATAAATCAAGGTCAAGTGTTCTCGCCCCCCAGCGCCCTTGACGGACGCGACCAAAGCGATCTTCAATTGCCAACAGCGTCTCTAACAATTGCTGAGGCTTCATCTGAACGTGCAGCAGGGCACAACCATTCAAATAATCTGGTTGAGGTGGCCCTACAGCCTTCGTTTGATACCAACTAGACTGGGCTTGCAGAGTAATTCCAGGAGTTCGGTTCAGCGTTTCTAGAGCAGCCTCTAGAGTGGCGCGGGAGTCGCCGAGGTTGCTACCAAGAGCAACTGCGCTTCGCCCACCCTTTGCTAACGCAGTTTTTGCGTATGTCATGATTCCAGCCTGACCCCTTCAGGTGCGGCTATAAAGAAACTTAGCCTGCCTACACAGGCTAAACAAATTCAGTCGAATCGAAGATTAGGACGCTTAGGTGTTTGAAGCTCCTCTGCCCAAAACTTGCTGTTTTAAGGTCTGGAAGTCTTGAGATAGTTCTTTGCGGCTTTCAGCAGTAAGTAAGTAACGATAAACGAACCAAGCCGTATATCCGATGCCAATCAGCTGTAGGGTTGGCGCTATCAACGGCAAGCTATGAATCGCTGTTAGCAAAGCCACTGTTATCCTTAATGTGACTAACACTGCTAAGAGTAGTCCAAGGGTAATGAGCGATCGCTGGTAGGAGGAAAAAAAGTTGCCCGCATAACTTGGCATCTTTTCTAAAAACCTAGCGATTTGTGCCCACACCTGCTGTACTTGCCCAGTATAGGCTTGAGTAGACGACACTTGTAACTCCGAAGGTGTTCCTTCTACGTTTTGTACATTGACTTCTACTGAAGGATTTTCAGATTCAAGCCTACTTTCAGAAGAGGGAGTTTCAGGATTCATATCAATTTTTGGGAATGACAACAACTTGATGTCTTGGTTGGTTATGGGAGTGTTTCTTCTAGTTCTGCTTTTTCTAATCAAAAAGTGAAGAACAGACTCTGCTACCAAGTTATTATCTATTGGGGTGATAAAAATCAAGCATCCTGAGGTACAAGTAGCAAAACTACCAAGCTGGAACACCGAACGCTCGATTTTCTCCTTTAAAAATTGACAAGCTTTCCCGCAACCGGCTGTAGCATTGGTTCAGCACTTTATAGAAAGCTCTGTGAAACTCACTCAGTCCACTATCGATCTCACTCAAGCAGCAGCTAGTGAAATAAAGCGTTTGCAATCCAAGCGTCAAAACGCCAACGCTCTATTATTTCGTCTAGCAGTTCAATCAGGTGGTTGTTCTGGCATTTCCTATACTTTCAGCTTTGATGAAGCTGTGAAGCCGGACGATAGACTGTATGAATGCAATGGCATTAGAGTATTGGTTGATGCTCAAAGCCTAGCCTACCTCAATGGTCTCACCTTAGATTACTCAGAGGATCTCATGGGTGGCGGGTTTCGCTTCCACAACCCAAACGCTAAAGAAAGTTGTGGTTGCGGTAATTCTTTCTCTATTAATGAGCCGCTTGCCGACTCTGCCACCCCAGAAGCTTAATCTCCAGCTCCTTTAAATTGACAGAACCCCTGACAGATGATACACTCAGAATTTGTCTGCATTTGGAACTAGCAAGGATTCAGTAACCCCAGTAACTCATGCCCACAATCCAGCAGCTCATTCGTAACGAGCGCCTAAGTACACAGAAGAAAACTAAGTCACCAGCCCTAAAAAGCTGCCCGCAACGTCGTGGTGTCTGCACCAGAGTATATACAACGACGCCTAAAAAGCCAAACTCAGCCCTGCGGAAAGTGGCAAGAGTCCGTTTGACTTCAGGTTTTGAAGTAACGGCATATATTCCTGGCATCGGTCACAATTTGCAAGAACACTCGGTTGTGATGATTCGGGGGGGACGGGTTAAGGACTTGCCCGGAGTCCGTTACCATATTATTCGCGGAACCTTAGATACCGCCGGGGTTAAGGATCGCCGTCAGGGTCGTTCTAAATACGGTACAAAACGTCCCAAGGCAAAGTAAGCGGAGTGCCTATCTGCATTGGTACAGTCACAATTGATGGCTTCCGTTTTGCAGAAAAGACAAAACGCTCATACGGCTCGAAAGCTCCCGAATCTCGTGCCAATTGCACAGGAAATGTGTGAAGATATCCGCTTACGAGCGGATGCCGATGAACCCCCGGTATAGGTGGTAGAGTTGGATTGAGGATGTTTTTACTGGATTCCGTGCGGGAAGACGCATCAGAGATGTTGTAAACACGTAGATAAGCACCCGTTAAAGCGAGTGTATGCGAATCCAGTAGGATGTATCCAAATCCGTAGAAGGTTGCTTCAGTTCCTCAAACCAAAAAATTGGGAAATTAATGCGCCAGGGAGACAACCGTTGCTGGCATTTAGGGAAAACCTCAATGTCCTCAATGTAGGTAGGGAAGATTTTCACACTCGGGCGAAATCTCTACCTTAGTAGAAGGCGGCTCTCAAGAACCCGCAAAGACTTGTTGAAAAAAATCCCATCTCAGGCACGAACATTGGGAGGGATCGTAAAAATTCTGTATTTTATTCATTGAAGGCTTAGTATGTCTCGTCGTACCGTTGTTAAAAAGCGTCCTGTTCCCCCTGATTCGATGTATAACAGCCGTCTTGTCAGTATGATGGTGCGGCGGATTATGCATAGTGGCAAGAAATCTATTGCGACTGGGATTATCTATGATGCGCTAAAAACCATCGAAGAACGGATTGGAGCAGATCCCCTAGAGACTTTTGAGAAAGCAGTTCGGAATGCGACCCCTTTGGTGGAAGTCAAGGCTCGTCGAGTGGGTGGTGCCACCTACCAGGTGCCAATGGAAGTCCGCCCTGACCGTGGAACTGCGCTAGCGCTGCGTTGGCTAATTCAGTTTGCTCGTTCTCGCCCAGGCCGCACAATGGCTGGGAAGCTCGCAAATGAGCTGCTTGATGCCGCTAATGAGACAGGGAATGCGATTCGCAAACGCGAAGAAACTCACCGAATGGCTGAAGCGAATAAGGCGTTTGCCCACTATCGATACTAAGCACTACTACAGACGCGAGATCGGTTATTGCGACTGTTTTGCTCGCGTCTGTACGAGCTGAAAATCTTAAATAAAGTATACAATTTTAAACGAGATAGAACGCATAGCACATTATTAGCTATGCGGCACAGAGGAAGGAGGTAGCTGTGGCACGTACCGGCCCGCTAGAGAGAACACGCAACATCGGAATTGCTGCCCATATTGATGCGGGCAAGACAACAACAACAGAAAGGATTCTGTTCTATTCCGGTATCGTTCATAAAATTGGCGAAGTCCACGAAGGCACAGCAACGACTGACTGGATGGAGCAAGAGCGGGAAAGAGGTATTACCATTACCGCCGCTGCGATTAGCACGAGCTGGCGAAATCACCAAATCAACATCATTGATACCCCTGGTCACGTAGACTTCACGATTGAAGTAGAACGTTCAATGCGGGTGTTAGATGGCGTGATTGCTGTGTTCTGCTCGGTGGGAGGCGTGCAGCCTCAATCTGAGACTGTATGGCGACAGGCAGATCGGTATAAGGTGCCTCGGATCGCTTTTATCAACAAAATGGATCGGACTGGAGCGAACTTTTACAAAGTTTATAACCAGATACGCGATCGCATGCGGGCAAATGCTGTCCCCATTCAAATTCCTATTGGTGCTGAAAGCAACTTTGAGGGAATTGTAGACCTAGTTCGGATGCGAGCCTACCTCTACAAAGACGATCAGGGCAAAGAAATTGAGGAAATAGACATTCCTGCAAACCTTCAGGAGGTAGCCCAAGAGTACCGCACTAAGCTCATCGAATCTGTAGCAGAAACCGATGATGCCCTGACGGAAAAATATTTGGAAGGCGAAGAACTGACCGAACCAGAGATTCACAAGGCGTTGCGTAAAGGCACAATTGCTGGCACAATTGTCCCGCTGTTGTGTGGTTCTGCCTTTAAAAATAAAGGTGTCCAGCTGCTGTTGGATGCCGTGGTAGATTATCTACCCGCTCCTATTGACGTTCCTCCAATTCAAGGACTATTGCCAGATGGCACTGAGGTAGTAAGGCACGCTAGCGATGACGAACCAGCGGCTGCTTTAGCTTTCAAGATTATGGCAGACCCCTATGGACGCTTGACATTCATTCGGGTATATTCTGGCGTAATCAAAAAAGGCAGTTACATCCTCAACTCAACCAAGGATAAAAAGGAACGCATCTCCCGCTTGATCGTTCTCAAAGCTGACGAACGAATCGAAGTAGATGAAATGCGGGCTGGTGACTTAGGTGCAGCTTTAGGTCTGAAAGAAACCTATACAGGCGACACCATCTGTGACGAAAACTCACCAGTGATTCTGGAGTCTCTGTTTATACCAGAACCTGTGATCTCCGTAGCAGTGGAACCCAAAACTAAGCAGGATATGGAGAAGCTCTCCAAGGCTCTGCAATCGCTCTCAGAAGAAGACCCGACGTTCCGAGTTCACATTGACCCAGAAACTAACCAGACAGTAATTGCGGGGATGGGCGAACTGCACTTAGAGATTCTCGTAGATCGGATGATGCGAGAATTCAAAGTAGAAGCCAACGTTGGTGCGCCGCAAGTTGCCTACCGCGAAACCATTCGCAAAGCTGTCAAAGCTGAAGGGAAATTTATCCGTCAGAGCGGTGGTAAAGGTCAGTACGGTCACGTTGTGATTCAAGTCGAGCCAGGAGAGCCGGGGACTGGTTTCGAGTTTGTCTCCAAAATTGTTGGGGGTATAGTACCTAAAGAGTACATAAACCCAGCAGAGCAAGGGATGAAAGAAGCCTGCGAATCGGGTATTGTAGCTGGATATCCGGTGATTGACCTCAAGGCGACGATGGTGGATGGCTCTTACCACGAGGTAGATTCCTCAGAAATGGCTTTCAAAATCGCAGGCTCAATGGCGATTAAAGAAGCTGTAATGAAGGCTTCACCAGTGCTATTGGAGCCTATGATGAAAGTTGAGGTGGAAGCTCCAGAAAACTTCCTTGGGGATGTGATGGGAAACCTCAACTCCCGCCGCGGTCAAATTGAAGGCATGAACTCGGAACAAGGCATTACAAGAGTAACAGCCAAAGTTCCGCTTGCAGAGATGTTTGGCTATGCGACGGATATCCGGTCGATGACCCAAGGGCGGGGTATCTTCTCAATGGAGTTTAGCCATTACGAAGAAGTTCCTCGCAACGTGGCTGAAACCATCATCGCCAAGAGCAAAGGGAACACATAAATCGGTCTGTAGTCTTTGGTCAGTTGTCAGTAGAAAAGCCAACTGACAACTGACAACTGACAACTGGCAAAGGAAAAAGGAAAAAGGAACAGGTAATACATGGCACGCGCAAAGTTTGAACGCACTAAACCCCACGTCAATATCGGCACGATTGGTCACGTTGACCACGGTAAAACGACCTTAACCGCTGCCATTACGATGACTCTGGCAGCAATGGGTCGGGCGAAAGCAAAGGGTTATGCCGACATTGATGCAGCGCCGGAGGAAAAGGCTCGCGGTATTACCATCAATACCGCCCACGTTGAGTATGAAACCGAATCTCGCCACTATGCCCACGTGGACTGCCCAGGTCACGCGGACTATGTGAAGAACATGATCACGGGTGCAGCTCAAATGGATGGTGCCATTCTGGTGGTGTCGGCGGCAGATGGCCCCATGCCTCAGACGCGGGAACACATCCTCCTGGCTAAGCAAGTTGGCGTTCCCCGGCTAGTTGTCTTCTTGAACAAGCAAGACATGGTGGACGATGAAGAATTGTTGGAACTGGTAGAACTGGAAGTCCGGGAACTGCTAAGTTCTTATGAATTCGACGGTGACAATATTCCCATCGTCGCCGGCTCGGCGCTACAAGCGTTGGAAGCGATGGCTGCCAATCCCAAGACCCCACGGGGTGAGAATGAGTGGGTAGATAAAATCTACAAGTTGATGGATGAGGTCGATGCTTACATTCCTACTCCAGAGCGGGATATTGATAAGCCCTTCCTGATGGCTGTGGAAGACGTATTCTCCATCTCAGGGCGCGGTACCGTTGCGACTGGTCGTATTGAGCGGGGCAAAGTCAAAGTTGGGGAAACTGTTGAGCTGGTGGGAATTCGAGACACTCGCAGCACAACAGTAACTGGCGTGGAAATGTTCCAGAAGACCTTGGATGAAGGGATGGCTGGCGATAACGTCGGCGTTCTACTTCGGGGTTTGAAGAAGGAAGATATTGAGCGGGGTATGGTGCTAGCCAAGCCTGGTACAATTACTCCTCACACTCAGTTTGAGTCTGAAGTGTACATCCTTCAGGAAAAAGAAGGCGGTCGGAAAACACCGTTTTTCGCTGGCTATCGTCCTCAGTTCTACGTGCGGACAACCGACGTAACTGGAACCATCAAAGCTTTCACCTCGGATGATGGCTCTAACGCCGAGATGGTGATGCCAGGAGACCGGATCAAAATGACCGTTGAGTTGATCAACGCGATCGCAATTGAGCAAGGGATGCGCTTCGCGATTCGTGAAGGCGGTCGCACCATTGGTGCTGGCGTCGTCTCCAAGATCCTAAAGTAGGATTTTGACCAACAAATAAGGAGCAGAAAAGCATATGCTTTTCTGCTCCTTATCTGTGTCCTTGAAATCAGATGCTAAACTCCAAGAGCTGTACGTGTACGGCAAAAAACCGCCGTCCTAGTAACAACTAAAACCTAACAAATAACCACTAATTAGAACCTGGACAACTGAAAATGGCAACTATCCAGCAGCAAAAAATTCGCATTCGCTTGAAGGCTTTTGACCGGCGTTTGCTTGACACCTCTTGCGAAAAGATTGTCGATACGGCAAACCGGACACAGGCAACAGCTATTGGCCCCATTCCCTTACCAACCCGGAAGAAAATTTACTGTCTTTTGCGCTCTCCTCACGTTGATAAGGATTCGCGGGAACATTTTGAAACTCGGACTCACCGCCGCATCATTGACATTTATCAGCCTACCTCTAAGACAATTGACGCTTTGATGAAACTGGATTTGCCAGCAGGCGTTGATATTGAAGTCAAACTTTAAATACACGCTCTTGTGAGTCTGCATTTGACGAAGCCCTTTAGAGGTATCTCTAAAGGGCTTCGTCGTTGGGATTCTAGGAAAGAGATCGGTTAAAGTAAGTAAAGAATCGCACGTACAGCAAGTATAGGGACAATGGCATCCTCTTCCTCAATCGCAGTTCGAGAACTCCCCCTGTTTCCACTGCCCGAAGTGGTGCTATTTCCAGGGAGACCTTTACCGCTACATATTTTTGAATTTCGCTACCGAATCATGATGAACACGATTCTGGAGAGCGATCGCCGTTTTGGGGTTTTGATGTGGGACCCAGTTCAAAGTAAACCAGCTGCCGTGGGATGCTGCGCTGAAATTATCCACTTCCAGCGTCTTCCCGATGACCGAATGAAAATCTTGACCTTGGGACAGCAGCGGTTTAGGGTCTTAGAGTACGTCCGCGAAAAGCCTTATCGCGTCGGTTTGGTGGAATGGATTGAAGACCATCCACCAGAAAAAGACCTCAGAACCTTAGCCTCTGAGGTTGAACAACTGCTCAGAGATGTGGTACGTCTCTCATCCAAGTTGACCGACCAAGACATGGAGCTACCAGAAGACTTGCCCACCCTCCCCAGAGAATTATCCTACTGGGTTGCCAGCAATCTTTACGGGGTGGCATCTGAACAGCAAGCCCTTCTGGAAATGCAAGATACGACAACCCGCCTAGAGCGAGAAGCCGAAATTCTCACTTCTACTCGCAATCATCTCGCGGCTCGTACCGTCCTCAAAGATGCGCTCCAGTAAGTTTCATTAGTTGTTAGTCATTAGTCTTCAATGATTAGTTCAGTGCAAAAACCTTAACTAATCACTGATTCAGAACTAATGACTAAGGACTAAACACGAGCATCTGCTCGCAAGTCATACCAGCCATACCAGTGACGAACTGCAAGCCAGACAGCGCCCAAGAGAGCGGCTACGCTGAGAGTGAGTCCCGTGTAAGGAACGACTAGTCCTAAGACTGGCACAACCGCACCAGCAATCGTGCAAATGACGGCGGCAAGAGACGCACGGCGGTTTGACCCTAATCCCCACGCTAAGGCTAGCAAGACGATAGAGATGAGAGTCCAAGCTACCTTGACATCAATCAGGCGGCTAAGATAAGTCAAAGTTAGCAGACAAGCGAAGAAAATACCGCCAGCGATCGCTACATTTCTGAGGCTCATGGGTAGCGACATATAAAGCAATAATATCCACCACAAGAATACGGCTGGTGCGAGTAACAGCAACCGGGGAAGGATGCCAGTGTTGCGAATTGGGCCAGTCGAAGTAAAGACACCAAATGGATTTTGGACGGAAACGTTGTCGTCAAATACCCAAGTAAATCGAGTGCCTTGTCCCTCAACCTTACTTTCTGTGGGGATAATCCCACTAGCAAAATCCGCTCCAGGGAAGTTAGCCAGCGCGGTGAGGCGGAAATTGGAGAGTAATTGCCCGGTGGCACTATAAACCCAGCGCGGCCCTCCTTGAGCTTTATAGGTGACTTTAAAACTAGCTGTTTGTCCGGGTTCGAGACGGAATGGAAAACCATAGTCACCGGGATTCGCTTGCTGAAGCCGAGTCCCGTCCCGCTCTACCTTATAGCTTTGCAGCAGTGAGTAACCGGCAGGCGGCGGGACTTCAAAGAAAAAATTGCTAACATCGGTCAGCGGGTTGGTAACTTTATAATCGGCACTGTAGTCAACGCGATAAATTGCGCGACGATCTTGGGCATCTGTGCTTTGGTCAATTTTTACCTGAACTTGCGATTCGCTCAGAGTTAGCAAACGGCTAACTTCTCGCGTATCGTTGACTTTGACGATTTTACCCTCAACTTGAGTGGTATAAGTGTAAGGCTCTTTGAGGACATAGCGCACTTGGGGTGCAGGTTGCTCTAGCCTGTCACCGGCAACACTGGCAGCTACCTGAGCGACCCGTGCTTGTTCCCAGTGGTGGTAGCGATTGCCTAAAGTTGAGCTAAGAAAAAATCCTCCCACCATTAGAATTAAAACCAAGGCAGCGTGGGGTAAACTTCGCAATAATCGAGAGTAGCGAACCACCCATTCACCCATGAAAAGCGCTTGTTCTGGTTGATCTCGACGGAGAGAGAAATTTAGCAGCGCGATCGCAATTCCCAACGCACCAACTAGAAACACAATGATGAGGAAGGTACTCAGTACCTGCCCCCCAAATTTCATTAGCTCAGCCGGATGCGTTAAATCGGGCAATCCGGGAATGCCTTGAGCAGATTGAAACATAAAAGTTTGGGATTTTGTAGAGACGCTCGATATAGCGTCTGGTTTGAGTTTTAAAGACTACAGTCCCAAGACTAGAGTTTCCCTACCGGCAGAATTGAATAGCTACCAAAGATTTTGAGCGTTTCGGTATAAGTGGATAATTCTTCTAACGCGGATTGAACCGATGCCTCTGTAGTGTTCGCTTCCAAGTCAATAAAGAACAGATAGTCGCCAAGACTCCGCTTCGTCGGGCGAGATTCAATTCGACTCAAGTTAATGTCACGGCTGGCAAACACTTGAAGCAGTTTGGCGAGTGCCCCAGGTACATTGGCAGGAACGCTGAACGCCAAAGAAGTACAACTGCCTCCGGTAGCGGGTTGTAAACTCAGCACCCAGAACCGCGTGTAGTTGTCAACATAATCATTAATCGGGCAAACCAGAATCGGTAGATTGTAGAGTTGAGCAGCTCTAGAGGAAGCGATCGCCCCCGCTGTTTTGTCCTCATCCAGATACTTGAGAGCTTCCGTCGTCGCATTTGTCGGTACCAGCTGCGCCTGCGGCAGAAACCGCTCCAGCCACCCCTGACACTGAGCCAAAGCCTGTGGGTGAGAATAAACGGTCTGAATTGCCTCTAAATTCGGCGCTCGTGACATCAGAGCATGAGAAATTGGCAGTACCAAAGCTTGTTGAATTTGCAGCGTATCTAACTGCCACAGGGTATCCAACGTTGTCGTAACACTGCCCTCAACCGAATTTTCTACCGGCACCACAGCTAGATCCACTTGTCCCTGCGCTGCGGCTCGGAGTGTCTGAGCAATGCTGGAATAGGGACATAACAACGCTTCCTTTCCCATCTGGGTTAGCCAGCTAACATAAGCCAAAGCAGCGGCTTCTGCGTAAGTGCCAGGAGGTCCTAAGTGTGCAACGGATACGACCATTAAAGCTAGCCCTTTATTTTTCCGTGATAGTCATTCTGACACCTTTTTTACCTTTCTCAGAAAGTCGGTGCTAACGAGGCTGTCCCTCGCAAGGGATAGAGTGGAGCTACTTTATGCCCTATCCCAGTGTCTATTTCTTATGCCTCCGAAAGAGGAGACCTGCTTTATAAATTTTTATAATTACAGAATGCTTTAGTTGATGCCTTCTTTACTAGGACGGATTTTAGCTCCAGAAAAAATTCTGTCCGCTTTTTTAAGAACTGTAAAGTAAAATTAATTTAATTTAGCGTACAGAATTACATTCTGTTACCATCCTCTCATGCAAACTCAATTTGTTGCCTCCCAATCTGTTCAAATTGCTGTTCCGGAACAACCTGTTCCCATTCAGCATTATTTGCGCCAGCCCCAACGTCTTGTGCAGGCTCTAGTCGATCCGACTCGAATTGAACAACTCAGTGACGAGCTTTTTCGTTTGAAAATGCGTCCCTTAAGCTTTATGACCCTGAGCATTCAACCAATTGTGGATTTAAGAGTATGGGCAGAGTCGGATGGAACAGTTCATTTAACATCTACAAATTGCGAACTGCGTGGTGTTGAATATATCAACCAACGCTTTGCTCTCAATTTAATTGGTAAGCTTTCTCCGTGCGAATTGAATGGAACAACTCATCTCAAAGGAAAAGCAGATTTAGAGGTCAAAGTAGAGCTGCCGCCGCCTTTTTTGTTTACCCCTAAGCCGTTTTTAGAAGCGACTGGAAATGCTCTACTCAAAAGTGTACTGTTAACTATCAAACAACGATTGATGCATCAGTTACTTTTAGACTATCGTCGGTGGGCAAACGCTACTAATTCTCAGTCCTCTGCAATTAGCAATCAGCCTTCCGAAAGTTTTGAGTTTTGAAATTATTAGAGCGGTTTTGCTCGTTTTATCTGTTGTCTCAGCAATATGTTTGGATAAACCCGCTTGTACTCAATTGCTCAGGAGTAGGGCATCAGTAAATTGTTTTTATTGATTACCCACCCGACAGGGACTAAAAGACATTCGATGCAAGCGCGAAGGACCGTATTGTTGCAGAGCTAAGAGATGCGGAGCAGTACCGTAACCTTTATTAGCTGCTAAATGATAGGCAGGATACTGGGTGGCGAAACGCATGATTAAGTCGTCGCGCCACACTTTGGCAACAATGCTGGCCGCAGCAATGACCAGCGATCGCTCATCACCCTTCACAAGATTCTGTTGCGGTACCGCCAAGTCTGGCAGCGACCACTTCCCATCAACCAGACACATCTGCGGCTGTACCTTTAGCTTAGTGACAGCCCGCTTCATTGCCAATAACGACGCCTGCAAGATGTTGATCTGGTCAATTTCCTGATTGTTGGCATAACCGATTTTCCAGTCAAGCGCGATCGCTTGAATGTGTTCTGCCAGTTTGCTGCGCCGATAGCTAGACAGCTGTTTGCTGTCTCTAACCCCAGCGGCTGCAAGTTCCTCAAAAGCAGACTTTGGTAAAATTACAGCCGCTGCCACCACTGGCCCAAATAAAGCCCCGCGCCCCACTTCATCCACTCCGGCAACCAGTTCCCAATCGCCAGCTAACTCTGGCAGATCGGCTGGGTTGAAATTTGGTTTGCGGATTCGCTTTACGACGGCGGGGGCATTTTGCACTTGCGGCGACACGATCGTTGACTCCTTGAGAATTTAGCTTCTGACGAATGAAGGATGAATCATAACCGTATGGAACTGAATTTTTAGGTAAATACCTACAGTCTTTCTCGTTTCATCCTTCATCCGGCGCGTTAGCGCCGCTTCGCTAACATCCTTCAGCCTTCAGAAGCCTCCGTTGCAGAAGACCGACGACGCCGCCGCCGGTTTATCACGGGGCTACTTTCGGCTTCATTAGAGGATGCAGAAGAAGCACTCTCCACAGTGTCTTCTTCGCTAGGAACTTCGGGTTCGGGCATTACCACAGGCATCACCAACTGAGTTGGTGGTTCCTCGTCCGTTGTCTCATCTCCCCCATCTCTCATCTCATCTTCCTCGTAGGCGGAGGATATATAAGAGAATTTCTCGTCAAGCGCGGACTCTACGCCAGGAATATCCCTATCTATGATGTTATCTATGACGCTGACAGCTTCCCTGCTTGGTTCTACAGACGGTGCAGGTGCAGTTTGGGCAGACTCTCCGGGTAAGGTGACAGAAACAATCGCTGATTTAGGATTTTTGACCTGCCGATTCAGGAGTACCAACGGAGAAATTCCCATTAAAGCATAGATATCTTGTTGCTCTGGGGTCATTTCAATCGAAACAATCTCCGGCGGTTCAACTTCCTGCCTGGAAGGCTTAGGACGCTCCGGTCTTGACGCCCGACGACCTTCTTCCACAGCGGGTAAAACGGGCAATGGCGCTGCTGTAAATACCTCGGTGTCTCTGGATACTTCTGGTTCTGCCACCGGACTCTGTCTGAAATGATTCACCAGTGGCGGAGAAGTCGAGACTCGAACGGGATTTTTAGTGATTTCCTCTCTTGCAGCAGGTTCGCCAATACGGCGGCGACGACGACGGCGATTATTGTTATTGACTCCTCCCCGTTCCTGATAACTGGGATGATGCATCAAATCCATTGCGTCATCATCATCATCATCATCAACAGCTAAATCTAAGGCTTCGCTGCGACTTTCACGGATGTCTGGGAGGGGCATTTCCCGGACGCCAAGTTCGTTTCGTTCGTTTCGTTCGTTTCGATAAGGTGCCGTCCGGACTTCCCTTACAGGCACTGGCACAGAATGCTCGGCAATTTCCCCGCCATTTCGGGCAGGCTCACCGGGAAGGCGAACTTGATGCCCCAAGCCGCCGCAGGTCGGGCACGCCTGACTAAACAATTCGTAAATATTTTGACCTTGGCGCTTGCGGGTCAGTTCTACTAAGCCGAGTTCTGAGAGTTGAGCAATCTGCGGTCTTGCTTTATCTACTTTCAGTGCTTTGTTAAAGTGTTCCAGCACTTGCAGCTGGTCTCGCCGCTGATCCATGTCAATAAAGTCAACAATAATCACACCGGCGATATTCCGAAGCCGCAGTTGGCGGGCAATTTCCGTTGCTGCCTCGCTGTTTGTCCAAAGAACCGTTTCGCGGGCTGTTGCGGAGCGGGTAAAGGAACCGGAGTTAACATCGATGACCGTCAATGCTTCCGTCGGTTGAATGATAATGTAGCCACCAGAAGGAAGATCGACTCTGGGCTTGAGGGCTTCTCGAATCGCGGCATTGACGCGGAAGTATTCTAAAATCGGGAGACGCTCGCGGTGATGGTCGATCAAAACCCCTTCAGGCGATCGCCCTCCGCTCCAGCTAAGTAAGTATTGCTTAACTCGTTTGACTCCCGTGTGGGAATCTACCACAATGCGATTGACTTCCGCACTGTACATATCTCGCAGGACGCGCTGAATGAAATCATCGTCTCGATTCAACAGCGCTGGTGCCCTGGTGGAGTTTACCTCTTGCTGAATTGCCTCCCACTGTTTTTGCAGAGACTCTAAATCTTCAATGATGGCTTCTTCCGAGCGTCCTTCTGCTTCTGTCCGCACGATCAGCCCCATACCTGCGGGTTTAATCAGAACCGCTAACGCTCTTAGGCGGTTGCGTTCGCTCTCACTCTTGATTTGCCGAGACAGACTTACACCCCGTCCGAAGGGCATCAACACTACATAGCGTCCGGGTAAGCTGACGTTTCCGGTAAGCCGGGGGCCTTTGTTGCCCGTCGGCTCTTTCATCACTTGTACCAAGACTTTCTGCTGGGGTGTCAGCAGTTCTGTAATCGCACCCGCAGAGCGTTTTAGCCGCAACGGACCCAAGTCAGTAACATGAATAAAGCCATTGCGCTCTGTATCTCCAATGTTTACAAAGGCGGCATCTATCCCAGGTAAGACATTTTCAACAACGCCCAGATAAATGTCTCCAACTTGATGGTTGCCAGTCGCAACGACGAGTTCTTGAATTTGATCTTCCCAAAATACGGCAGCGATTCGATGCTGCTCTGCGATGATAATTTGCTTTGGCATTCAATTTCCTCAAAATTTGCAGCAAGCTGATAGCACAACAGACAGGCGGAAGTTGCTCACTGGCAGAAGGCGGAATGGAATGTATTCATTTATCCTTCCGTATCCTTCGAGGTACAACGAAGAGCTGCTCTTCGAGAAGACCTTCGGTCTACGCCCCACATCCTTCATCCTTTCGAGGTGACTCTCACTTTTGCTCAAAAAAAATAACAGTGTCAGCCTGAAACAACTCTGTACGGGCCGGTTTTGTTTTACCTTCTGGTTCAATGACAGCAGGGATAGATTCTAAACCCGCCCCTACCTAGAGAGAATAAAGGTGCGATCGCCCATAGTCACTGGAATCAGTAACCGACAAGCTGGGTCAACTCTTCCCCGATGAATTTAAGTTGCCAGTGCCATCCTTTTTCAAAAAGGTTGAACGCTGGACTTTGCCAAGAATGAACAGAAAGTCTCAAAGAAAAGCTAGCTGCGCGAGCGCCACCATGACAGGTTCACACGAGGGGCAACCCGATGGAGCCTCGATCCGCAATTGCTTCTATTGTGATGTATTATATCGCGCTGTTACGCCGATCGGACGTAACTTAGATTGGCAGTGGCGTTAGCCAGAACTTTCTCAACCTAAGTTTGCAGATTTGGTTGCTTAACCGACAATCGAAGCTTGCCTACGCAGACTGGAAATCGTCGCGAGCGCGTGCTGTGCGACTCGATCGATCTCCTCCGCTGTATTCTGCCGTCCAATCCCAAACCGCACCGACGCATAAGCCAGCAGCTCCGAGCGTCCTAGCGCTGTCAGGACATGAGAGGGAGACACTTTGACAGAGGTACAAGCCGATCCAGAAGACACTGCCACCACTGGTTGCAATCCCAGTAATAGCGCCGCTCCATCTACACCCTCGACACTAATATTAAGGTTTCCGGGTAGTCGCTGGGTGGGATGTCCATTTAAATGAATCCCTGTCAAACCGCTTAGTTGCTGCCATAGGCGTTCCCGCAACTGGACGAGGCGTTGCGTCTGCGATTCCATTTCCGTGAGTCCCAGTTCTACTGCCTTGGCAAACCCAACAATTTGCGGTGTATAAAGAGTACCAGAGCGCATCCCCCGCTCATGTCCGCCTCCATGTATTTGGGGTGCCATTTGAACTCTAGGGTTGCGGCGTCGGACGTAAAGAGCGCCAATTCCTTTCGGACCATAGACTTTATGGGCAGTCATTGACATCAGATCAATATTCATCGCCGCTACATCTAGGGGAATTTTGGCAATTGCTTGGGCTGCATCCGTATGGAAAAGTACCTGATGCTGGCGACAAATTGCCCCAATTTCTGCCAACGGCTGTATAATCCCAATTTCGTTATTCGCCGTCATCACCGAAACTAAAATCGTGTCCGGACGAATCGCTTTCTCTAACTGAGATAAATCAATGAGTCCATCGCTTTGGACTGGGAGGAAAGTCACCTCGAAACCAAGCGATCGCAAATAGTCACAAGGATCAAGAACCGCGTTATGCTCCGTCTCTACGGTAATAATGTGGCGTCCTTTTTGAAAATAAGCTTCCGCGACACCTTTAATCGCTAAATTATTCGCCTCCGTCGCACCGCTAGTAAAGACAATTTCTTCCAGTGTGGCGTTAATCGCGTCTGCCAAAATTGCTCTGGCTTGTTTGACAGCAGCTTCCGCTTCCCAGCCATAGACATGGGTAATACTGGCAGGGTTGCCAAAATGCTCGGTAAAGTAAGGCAGCATTGCCGCTAACACCCGCTCATCAAGAGGTGTCGTTGCATGGCAATCGAGATAAATAGGGCGCTGAGTCAATTGTTTCGTTGAATGGTTCACAATCCCATTTTGGCAAATTGTAGGTTTAGCAATTGAGGATACGATAGCTATAGCCTCAGCTCGGTGCAGAAGGAGGTTCCCATGAGTCTGACTATCCAGGATTTAGAAAAGCTGCAAGAAAAGCGATGAATGTTTTAGGGCGATCGCTTTCTAGGTTTTCTAGAAAAATTATCCCAAGATCCTCAATATTTTAGGGCGACGATTGCCAAACCTCGATTTTCCCTTCCTCACCATTGCTGACCAGGGTTTTCCCATCAGGACTAAAAGTAACAGAATTAACAGCGCCTGAATGGTTAGAAATCGGGCTTTTTAGCTCTCCTGTTTGTGGATTCCACAGCTTGATTGTATTGTCCCTACTCCCACTCGCGAGAGTCTGCCCATCGGGACTGAAAGCAACCGAATTAACATAGTCTTTATGGGCAAAGATAGTCCGTGTAGGGCTACATGGCTGTGCGCCTTTACAACCCTTCAAAAGCTCTTGCAGATTCCATAGATAAATTTTGTCGGAAATGTTGCTAGTGGCGAGAATCCGACCATCTGGGCTAATGGCGACAGCAGGAACACCATTGTCTGAAGGCTCGGAGACGGTGCTAATCAGGGTACCTGTGGACAGATTCCACACTTTGATTGTTTTGTCATCGCTGCCACTGACAAGGGTTTGTCCATTTTGAGCGATCGCAACCGATAAAATAAAGCCTGAATGCCCCTTGAGAGTATTTTTCAGTTGCCCCGTGCCCAGATTCCACAGCTTGATTGTCTTGTCCTTACTCCCACTGGCGAGAGTTTGTCCATCTGGGCTAATCGCAATCGAAAAAACCCGGTCTTCAGGCCCTGATTTGAGGGTTTGCAGTAGTTGCCCAGAGTGCAAATTCCACACTTTAATGGTTCCGTCACCACTACTACTTGCTATCTTCTGCCCATCAGGGCTGAAGGCAATAGAATAAACCCAGTCTGAATGACCTTTGAGGGTTTGCAGTTGTTGTCTCGTCCCTAAATTCCACAGCTTGATAGTGTTGTCATCACCACCGCTTGCGAGGGTTTGACCATCCGGGCTAATCGCAACCGAATAAACATTTTTTGAATTTCCAATAAAAGTATTGGCTAAAGCAATATTTTCTACCCGATCCCAAGAATTATTGAGTTTTTGCAACGACGGTGATGGACTATTTGAAATTTGTAATAAGGGTGATGAATTATTTTGTTTCGGAAAGTAGTAAATCCCCGCTGTTAGCGCGAAAGCAGTGGCAAGACCGACTCCAATTCCGATCAGCCAATGAGGTTTATTTCGAGGAGTCGCAACACCAGCATTGCTAATGGGTGTATCGACCGAGGATGTTGATAACTCAGCAACAGCATCCTGGATTGTTTGTGGCTGAGATGGGTCGGTTTGAGGTAATAGTGTAGAAGTGACAATTGGTTGAGTCGTGGCTGCTGGAGGCGTTAGGGTTTGTGTGGGTGGCACATGATAAGCCCCCGTTGACATTTGGGAATTAACCCATTGAAGTGCTTGCAAAGCTTCTGTTGCTGTTTGGTAGCGTTGACGGTGGTCATAGCGCACCATTTTGTCTAAAACATCGGCGAACGGCTGGCTGACTTGTACCTTATCCCGCCAAATCATCTCGCTGGTTGTCGGATCTTCTGGTAACTGGCTGGGTGGTATTCCTGTAATTGCTTGGATACCAATCATTCCCACTGCATATATATCGCTACAAAATCGCGGTTTGCCACCGAGTTGTTCGTTCGCCATGTAACCGGGCGAACCAATCGCAACCGTTAAAGTAGTATTCCTTTCAGAGTTAGTTTTTTGAGCGCTAACTTGTTTAACTGCCCCAAAGTCAATTAAAACGATCTTTCCATCTTGTTTGCGCCTAATTAAATTTGAAGGTTTGATATCGCGATGAATGACCTCTTGCTGATGAACAAATTCTAATATTTTTAAAATGTCTCCACAGAGGGTCATTACCTGATTTTCACTCAGATGCTTACCAACAGGTAACTCTTGCTTGAGTTCATGCCCTTCGATAAATTCTTGTACTAAATAGAACTCTTGCTCTTGTTCAAAATGAGCCAAAAGTTGGGGAATTTGATCGTGTTTTCCCAGCTTGTAGAGGACTTGGGCTTCTCGATCGAATAAACGCTGTGATACTTGTAAAGTTAAGGGGTCGGTAGCTTGGGGTTTAAGTTGCTTAACAACACACAGTGGATTTCCGGGTAGCTGCCGATCTTCAGCCAGGTAAGTTTGACCAAAACCCCCGCGTCCCAAGTGTTTGACGATGTAATAGCGACCACTGAGCGTTTTTCCCAGCATGACATTTGTACAGTGTAGTTGTCTGATAGTTTAGCCTTGGGAATCGGGAAATCCACAGAGTACGCGAACTGACAAGTCAGCGCTAGGCTAACCCCTCGCTTCGCATGAGCGCGATCGCTTTTCGCCCTCTTGTTTCCTCAGCCTTGATTCTCTACCCTTATTTCCCCAAGCTTCTAGCTTTAAGGCACGCTCCAAACCTTAATGGTTCCATCCAGGCTAGTACTGTAAATCGTCTGCCCATCCGGACTAATCGCAATTGCGAAAATCGTGTTGGAATGTCCCGTCAGGGTGCGAATCAATTCTCCAGTCCGCCGATTCCACAATTTTAGGCTGTTTTCCTTAGTACCACTGCCACTAAAGAGCATCTGACCATCTGGACTGAGGGCAACCGCATACACTCCTCCAGAAAAAGAGCCATTTGGCAATCGAGATCCATGAGGAAACGTATTCAGCAGTTTGCCTGTTTGTAAATTCCATAATTTTGTAGTTCCATCTGGACTGCCACTGGCTAAGGTTTCACCATTCGAGCTAATCGCGATCGCCCTCACTGCCTCGATATGTCCCCCAAAGGTGCGGCGCAGTTCGCCCGTTTCCAAATTCCACACATTGATGTCATAAACGTTACTACTGACCAGTGTTTGTCCATCTGGACTAATGGCAACATTCCGAACGCCCTCATCTAGCCCTTCTTTGATCCCGATCAGCGATCGCACCAATTCACCTGTTTGCAGGTTCCACACCTTGATGGTTTTGTCCTGACTACCGCTAACAAGGGTTCGCCCATCTCGGCTAATCGCAACGGAATACACATCCCCTAAATGCCCCCTCAGGGTGCGAAGCAGTTCCCCTGTTTGCAGGTTCCACACCTTAATTGTTTTATCGGCACTCCCGCTCACGAGGGTCTGACCATCCGAACTGATGGCAACAGAATAAACATATCCTGAATGCCCGGTCAGCGTGTGAATGATTTCTTTGCTGCGGACGTTTCTAATCTTAATCGTCTGGTCGAGACTGCTACTGACAAGGAACTGACCATCCGGGCTAATTGCAATCGATGTAACGCCGCCTGCATGACCGGGGAGGGTGTTGACTAAAGCAATTTCTTGTGGTTTTTCTCCAATGGTATGAGGTCTTTGAAAATAGAAAATTCCGACTGTCAGAACTAGAGCTGTAGCAATACCCGCGCCAATTCTTATTAGTACAGGAGCCTTGTTTTGGATAGTAGAAATCCCTTCTTCATCAGACTTTGGTGGTGCTTCCTGAATGACCGATGTCGCCACAGAAGAATTCTGGTTTGTCGGTTGCCTTGCTGATGAGATTTGAATCGACAGCGTCTGCGTGACGGGTAGCAACGAAGCAGTAGGTGATGACCTGACGTTATAAGAAGGGGGTGTCATCGGCTGCGTTACTAAGTCAGTATTGAGCTGCTGGAGCGCCTGCAAAGCTTCTATTGCTGTTTGGTAGCGTTGGCGGTAGTCATAGCGCACCATCTTGTCTAAAACGTCTAGTAGGGGCGCGGTATACCGCGTCCCTACCGGCAGGCGATCGCGCCATAAAATTTCACTGTTTTTGGAGTCTTCTGGCAGTTGAGATGATGGTAATCCGGTAAGGGCTTGAATTCCCAGCATCCCTACAGCATAAATATCGCTGCTGAATCGGGGTTTACCGCTGAGTTGTTCGTTTGCCATATAACCAGGCGAACCAATCACCACCGTTAAAGTTGTCTCCCCGGAAGGACTGACAGTCTCCGTGCCGACTTCTTTAACGGCTCCAAAATCAATCAAGACTAATTTGCTATCTTGCTTGCGCCTAATTAAATTTGACGGCTTAATATCCCGGTGGATGACATCTTGCTGATGGACAAAAGCTAAGATTTCTAAGAGGTCTTGTAAAAGGACAAGGACTAAGTCCTCTTTCAGTTGCTTACCAACGGGTAATTCTTGCTTGAGTTCGTGCCCTTCGATGAATTCTTGTACTAAATAAAACTCTTGCTCCTCCTCAAAATGAGCTAAAAGTTGAGGAATTTGATTGTGATTACCTAAGCGATAGAGGACTTGAACTTCCCGATCGAATAAACGTCTAGCTACCTCCAACGTTAATGAATCGTTAGCCTTGGGTTTGAGTTGCTTAACGACACATTGTGGATTGCCCGGTAGCTGCTGATCTTCGGCAAGGTAAGTTTGACCAAACCCCCCGCCTCCCAAGTGTTTGATAATTTGGTAGCGACCACTGAGCGTTTTTCCCAGCATGAGGTAGATGCAGTGTTCTGGCAGTTATTCTAGATTAGTCCCCAAGGCTCTGGTTTTGCTTGCCAGCCTTAGATGTTTTAACGCCCAACCCCTACCCCTGCAAGAGAAATCAGGAAACTTGTCCAGTTTCACAGGTCTCACTGAGTAGAAACACTCGTCTCGCTTTAGATGACTCCTGGCTCGTCCGGGAATGACAAGAGCCGTGGGAATGCAATAGATGAATGAAAGATAGAATTGGACTGCGGCGCGATCGCATGCCCTCCGGAAACCATTTAGGGCGACTCCCACATCATGATGGAAGAACGCCCTAGAAAATTTGATTTCAAAAAAATACTGAAATCGGGTAGTCGCTCGTCGAGCTACCCAACTTTGAACCCTAGCCTACTTTTTTTGCTGACTGCGGGAGTAGTCATCTTGAAAACGAACAATGTCATCTTCTCCTAAATATTCCCCATTCTGAACCTCGATTAATACCAAAGGAATGACACCAGGATTCTCTAGGCGATGAGTATGGCATTGAGGAACATAGGTCGATTGATTGCTGCTAAGGGTCAGTTCTTGCTCGCCACAAACAACCTTCGCTGTGCCTGAAACCACGATCCAGTGTTCGCTACGGTGGTAGTGCATTTGCAGGCTGAGCCGGTGACCAGGCTTTACTTCAATGCGCTTGATTTTGTAGCCTCGCCCTTCTTCCAGAATCGTGAAAGAACCCCAAGGGCGCAATTCCGTTGCAGCAATTCCGTTGGTGGCTATCGAACTGGGTAAAGGGAAGGCAGAAGTTTGAGAAATTTCTTGCGCCTGAGCCATTGATGTTTCTCCTTAAAACCGTTGCTTTGTCAGCATGGTGAATACATTTTGAGAATGGACGATTGTAGTGAGCGATCGCTGACACATTGAGGGAATCTTTGCCAAACATAGCAAATCAAACCAGGCTGTTGTAACCGTAAACTACTGAATCCTCGCAATCTACATCAAGTCTTCATAGAAGTTTTAACGGTTGACAAATTGGCTAAATCGTAAAAAAATCCTAAATCAGCGACTACCGGGTGGGCTGGAAGAAGATACCAAGACCGTTGTGAACGCGGGCGGCACTGGAGGGAGGGCGATCTAGGAGCTGCCCCCCTAAGTAGAGGCTGGTAGAGCTGCCACCGTCGAGGTTGAGGGCGTCAATGATACCCATTTTTTGCATCAGGGCAGCCATTTCTCTCAAGGTAGGCCCAGTTCCACCAACGCGATTGTGAACGGCAACAATCATTAGGTTGCCGTCTGCGGTCGTTCCAATTGCACTGCGAATTGCGGCTTGCTTATCGAAAGCGTCGCTAAATTGCTCGCCTTTGGCATTCAGCACAATTTGCCGATTTTGCAACAAAAGGGGACCAGCACCAACAATGTGCGGGTAGCGGTTAAAGTCAGCAGGGACAGTAGCTCCCTCTACCCATACTTTCGTACCAAGCGGGAGAGAAGCGGCTGGTCCTCGGTTAGCGCGTAGGGTGAGTAAGAAACCATTGCGGGGAATGGGAAAGGCAGTTTTACCCGCAATCCCTCCGGGTAGAAGGCTCGTGACTTGGTTGTTCTGGACAACGACAATGATTTCATCATCAATGAGCGGCGTGTAGGTTGCTCCCCACTCCGGGGTATAGCGGGAAATGCCTGCCTTGACGTAGCCACTGTTGAGGAAAAAAATTGGCAACCGCGCACCCGTTGAGGTGATTAAAGTTTCTTGGAGCGCCAGACGCCCAATTTTCACCGCTCCCGTATCATTCCAGGCGATCGCGCCTCGATTCAGAATCGGCCCGGATAACCAGCGCCCATCCCGCCGAATTGCGCCTAAAGGTAGCTGGTTCTTGCGATTAAAAAAGCCCCCGTTGACTGCCGCCGAGGCGTGCCACATCTGGGCTGTCTCGCTCAGGGGAGCGACTCCCATCATCTTGGAAGGATGGCTCCAGATCGGTTTCATTTTAAAAAAGGGCAAGTTGACATCCCCCTGAAGACGGGGATTCAATATCAGCCCAACTACCGGAAATCGGGAAGAACCCAAACTCACATACTGCTGTTTCCAGCGGATTCCTTTCGCCCAAAGAATATCTCGCTCTACCATCGCCTCTGGTAGAAAATCGATAACCAATCGATTCGGGTTGGGTAGGGAGGAAAAGCGAGGAGACAGACCGGCTGGAATGTTGATACGGATTTGGGTTTGGTTCTGAATTGATTCCACCACTGGAGTCGGTAATTTCGAGCGATGGGGAAGTGGAACTATCGAGGGAATCTCTCCTTCTGTTTCCCTGTCCTTCTCTGCGACCTTCCCTTGCTTCGGAGCCTGTAGCAGCGGTACTGGAGCGGAAGAAAAACGCTGGAGGAGAGCGGGAGTAGCCACTGCATCCATTGTGACGACTAATTCTTCACCCTCTTTTCTCACTTGCCACGGCGTCGGACGATCGATCTCGATCGTCATGCGCGAACCCCTCGGTTGCAGTGCTGGTTGAATATCTGCCACTTGCGCTGGCTTAGAGGAAATCAAGAGCTTGGTGCCCTTTACCTCCATCTTCCAACCGGCTCTCTGGGCGAAATCGGTAATATCTAGATAGCGATACGACCCCACTGCCTGCGTCGCTAACATTAGCGGCTCCGTTGCCGGTTGGGAAAACCACTGTACCGGCTGTCTGGTGACATCTCCAGTATTTAAAAGCTCTACCCCCAATGTTTGACTCATCCCGGCGTCGCTAATTCCGGTACGGACAGACTCTCCCAGCCGCCACTGACTCCAAGTGGCTGGCAAGGTGCGACCGTTGATAGAAACTTGATAACCCAACCGAGAAATCTGAGGCGATGCTGAAGGCACCAACGCCTGTGTGGTTAGGGGCAATTCCGGTGCCGGTAATTTTTGAAGTTTCCCAGTGGGAGCTGCAACAGGCAACGCTTGACTGGGCAACTTGTTGGGCCTGCTGAGAGCGGCATAAAACTGTAATCCTTTGGGGGGAAGCTTGTGGGGGGCTACAGGTATCTGCTTGGCAGTCGGTGGTGCTATCTGGCTCTTTTCTTCGCTCTCCCGTGCCTTTAACACTGGCTCTTTAGTGCTTCCGACCGGGGAAGAAGTCGCCATGTAAACTGAGAGGGCAATAATGGACGGGAGCGAGAAAGCGATTAGGCGACCGGGGGCAATTATGCCCGCCACACCATCGAACGTCTCACTCTGTGACGTCGTTCTCCTGATCATTCGACAACATCAATAAAATAGGGCAGCTCTTCTGTAGGGGCGTATTTGCCATACACCTGGATAACGCTGGATGCGTGTCTACAGAGTCAAGACTTCTAAAATAACTCAGCGCGTCAGCAGCACAACTATCAAAAAACAATGACTTTATCTTCTCAAGCCTGCTTTTTTAGCTTCATAATAAAAAGCATAACCGCAGGGTTCGGCAAGACGCTTTATTCAACAACTCAATAGGGCGAAGCATTCGCTCTCAAAGTAGCGGCTAAAAACATAGCCCAGTCTGGACTTGGTGTTGACGATAGCCCCTACAATTTGTTTGTCCTGGCTCTATGTCTTGGGGTCGCTTACCAGTCCCTTGACTAGCGTCGGGGATTTATATTAGGCGTCATTAAAAAATGATAAGATGTCTAATCCGTCACTCTTGCAGGCTGCTGGGATAGGAATCGGGTTAGAACGAGGTTCTTAACAGCACCTTGCGGGAAGCGATCGCTCTGACAACCAGTTTTGTCACCCTTGGCTCTAGCGCAAAAAAAGCAGAAAAAGTAGTAATGTCATTCAGTTGCAGCCTTCATGGTCAAATGGCATCTATATCTAGATAAGTCAGGCTTTGGAGGCATCACCTAGTCTCGGCGAGAGAAGACTGAAATGAGTGTTTAAATACATTGACGACGAGTTTTGTCATCGTTTGACAATTTTTAATCCTGTTGTTTAGTAAAGTCTTGCCACAGGGTTAGCAACCTGAGAACGGGAAATTTGTATCAGTAAGTAAAGGAAAAACGTGGATCAGCTCATGGAGAACAGGAGTGTGAATGATAATCATCAATTACAGGGAACGCTAAAGGGGGCAGAAACCTCTCCTGGCCCGCGATGGTTGGTAGAGGAACGCGATGCCTGCGGCGTCGGCTTCATCGCCAATCCGCAGGGAACGCCAGAGCATGAATTAGTCGAGAAGTCTTTATCTGCCCTGGCTTGTCTGGAACACCGGGGCGGTTGTAGTGCTGACCAGGATTCTGGGGATGGAGCCGGTTTGATGACCGCCATTCCGTGGGAACTGTTGGGTGAATGGTTGGCAACTCAAAGCATAGAAATGCCCCCGACTCAGCAGACAGGGGTGGCAATGGTATTTTTACCCCAAGATACCGAAGCTGCCAGCAGAGCCAAGGACATTGTTCGGAAAACTCTCGAACAGGAAGAATTAACTGTCTTGGGATGGCGAGAGGTGCCAGTACAGCCCCAGGTGCTTGGGATACAGGCAAAAGAGAACCAGCCACGAATCGAGCAGCTGATCTGTACCTCGACCCATTTACAGGGCGATGAACTGGAACGAAAGTTGTATTTGGCTCGCTGCCGTATCAGCAAGGCACTCAAGGCCAATAGCGACCTCGATCTAGAATGGTCGGAAGATTTTTACGTCTGTTCGTTCTCTAGCCGCACCATCGTTTATAAGGGCATGGTGCGCTCCGCCGTGCTGGGAGAATTTTATACAGATTTAAAAAATCCAGTTTATAAGAGCGCCTTTGCTGTCTATCACCGCCGCTTCAGCACCAACACCCTGCCCAAATGGCCTCTAGCCCAACCAATGCGGCTTTTGGGGCACAACGGCGAGATTAATACGCTGTTGGGAAATATTAACTGGATGATGGCACGAGAGGCAGAGCTGAAGCACCCGCTTTGGGGAGAACGCATCAACGACCTCAAGCCACTCGTTCATCTCGATAATAGCGACTCGGCAACTCTTGATAACGTACTAGAGTTACTGGTACGCACGGGTCGGAGTCCTCTGGAAGCCTTGACGATTATGGTGCCAGAGGCGTACCAAAATCAGCCGGAATTGTTGGAGCGTCCAGAAATTGTTAATTTTTATGAATATTACAACGGGCTTCAGGAACCTTGGGATGGCCCAGCACTGCTAGTATTCAGCGACGGGAAAAAAGTAGGGGCGACCCTCGACCGCAACGGTCTGCGACCGGCTCGATACAGCATCACGCGGGATGGCTACGTCGTCGTCGCTTCCGAAGCCGGTGTAGTCGATTTGCCCGAAGCAGAGATTCTGGAAAAAGGTCGCTTGGGGCCAGGTCAAATGATCGCCGTTGACCTGGAAACCCACGAAGTTCAAAAAAATTGGGAGATTAAGGAACGGATTGCCGCTACCCATCCTTATGGAGAGTGGCTAGCGTCTCACCGACAAAATCTAGCAGCGGAGCCTTTTGCACTAGAACCAAAGCTGGATAATCAAACCTTGCTGCGCCAGCAAATTGCCTTTGGCTACACCACTGAAGATGTGGAAATGGTCATTGAGGAAATGGCGTCTTCTGGAAAAGAACCGACATTTTGCATGGGAGATGACATTCCCCTCGCAGTGCTGTCAGAAAAGCCGCATTTGCTTTATGACTATTTCAAGCAGCGCTTCGCCCAAGTGACAAATCCGCCAATTGACCCCCTGCGCGAAGGCATGGTGATGTCGCTATCGGTTTCTCTGGGTAAGCGGGGAAATCTCTTGGAAGTGAAACCAGAGTATGCCCGGTTGCTGAAGTTAGAGTCTCCGGTTCTGAATGAAGCACAACTAGAGCAAATCTGCGCTTCTTCTTTCGAGACAGAGCAGTTCTCAACGCTGTTTGAAATTGAGAAAGGGCCAGAAGGGCTAGAGGTAGCGGTTAGAAGCTTATGCGAAGCAGCGGCTCAAGCCGTCCGTGCTGGGAAAGAAATAATCATTCTAAGCGATCGCATAGCGAATGGTATTAGTGCCGAATCCAGCTATATTCCACCGCTCCTAGCTGTAGGGGCAGTACACCATCACTTGATCCAGCAGGGTCTGCGGACGAGGGCATCCCTAATTGTCGATACCGCTCAGTGTTGGAGTACGCACCACTTTGGTTGTCTAATTGGCTACGGTGCTTCTGCGGTTTGTCCTTATCTGTCTCTGGAAACCGTGCGTCATTGGTGGAGCGACAGCAAGACGCAAAATATGATGCAGCGGGGCAGAATCAAGAGTATTAGCTTAGAGCAGGCTCAAAAAAATTACTGCAAAGCGGTAGAAGCTGGATTGTTGAAAATTCTCTCAAAAATGGGGATTTCTCTACTGTCTAGCTATCAAGGGGCACAAATTTTTGAGGCAATTGGTATTGGAGGAGATTTGCTGAAGCTCGGCTTCGCGGGGACGGCGTCGCGCCTCGGTGGCTTGAGCGTAGCAGAACTTGCCCAAGAAGTGATGTCCTTCCATTCGGCGGCGTTCCCAGAAGTGCCGCGCAAAAAGCTGGAAAACTGTGGCTTTGTGCAGTACCGTCCGGGGGGCGAGTACCACATGAACAGCCCGGAAGTTGCCAAGTCGCTGCATCAGGCGGTGAAGAATCCGCAGTACGACCACTACGAAGTTTATCAAAAGCACTTGCAAGGGCGACCCGTAACGGCGCTCAGAGATTTGCTGGATCTAGAAAGCGATCGCGCCCCCATTCCACTGGCAGAAGTAGAGCCAGTCGAGGAAATTTTCAAGCGTTTCGCTACAGGTGGGATGTCTCTAGGGGCATTGTCGCGGGAAGCGCACGAAACCCTCGCGATCGCCATGAACCGCATCGGCGGTAAATCCAACTCTGGAGAAGGCGGCGAAGACCCAGTTCGTTACAAAGTTCTCGATGATGTCGATGAAATGGGTCATTCCCAGGTCTTACCGCATCTGAAAGGATTAAGGAATGGGGATACGGCTTCTTCTTCGATTAAGCAGGTTGCTAGCGGTCGCTTTGGCGTCACCCCTGAGTACCTGATGAGCGCCAAGCAAATTGAAATCAAAATCGCTCAAGGTGCCAAGCCGGGAGAAGGCGGTCAGCTACCGGGGACAAAAGTTAGCCCTTACATCGCCATGCTGCGCCGTTCCAAGCCTGGGGTGACGTTGATTTCGCCGCCGCCGCACCACGATATCTATTCCATTGAAGATTTGGCGCAGTTAATTTTTGACTTGCACCAAATTAACCCGAAAGCGGGAGTATCGGTGAAGCTGGTAGCAGAAGTTGGCATCGGTACCATCGCGGCTGGGGTCGCCAAAGCAAATGCCGATATTATCCAGATATCCGGTCACGATGGGGGTACGGGCGCTTCTCCGCTGTCGTCGATTAAACACGCCGGAAGCCCTTGGGAACTGGGGTTAACCGAAGTGCATCGCGTCCTCATGGAAAACAGCTTGCGCGATCGCGTAATTCTGCGAGTAGACGGTGGCTTCAAGAGCGGCTGGGATGTCGTCATCGCCGCTTTAATGGGCGGAGAAGAATACGGTTTCGGCTCGATTGCCATGATTGCCGAAGGCTGCATTATGGCGCGGATATGTCATACCAATAACTGCCCCGTAGGCGTAGCTTCTCAGCAAGAAAACTTGCGGAAGCGCTTCCCCGGAATGCCAGAACACGTCGTCAACTTCTTCTACTTTGCGGCAGAAGAAGTGCGGAGTCTCTTGGCACGGTTGGGATATCGGTCGCTCAACGACATCATTGGTCGAGCCGATCTCTTGAAGGTGCGCCCAACGAAACTCACCAAGACACAGGCCCTGAATCTAGATTGCCTGACCCGTCTTCCCGATACCCGCGAAGACCGTTCCTGGCTGGTTCACGAGGCAGTTCATAGCAATGGCCCAGTTTTGGACGATCAACTGCTCAACGACCCGGAAGTTAAAGATGCGATCGCAAATCAGTCGAGCGTGACCAAAGCTGTAACCGTGGTAAATACAGACCGGACAGTTGGGGCAAGGATTGCCGGAGCGATCGCATCTCAATATGGAAACACCGGCTGGAGTGGCAGTCTTACCCTCAACTTCCAAGGCAGTGTGGGTCAAAGTTTTGGTGCCTTCAACCTCCCTGGCATCACTCTCAACCTGGAAGGTGAGGCAAATGACTACGTAGGCAAGGGGATGCATGGTGGCGAAATTGTCATCAAGCCGCCCCAGTCAGCCACCTACGATCCAGCCCAAAACGTGATTGTCGGCAACACCTGTCTCTACGGTGCCACGGGCGGCATCATGCTTGCCAATGGTCAAGCTGGTGAGCGCTTTGCCGTTCGCAATTCCAAGGGCATGGCGGTGATCGAAGGTGCAGGCGACCACTGTTGCGAATACATGACTGGCGGCGCGATTGTCGTCTTGGGCAGAGTCGGACGCAATGTGGGCGCGGGGATGACCGGGGGTTTAGCTTACTTCCTAGATGAGGATGGCAGCTTTACATCGAAGGTAAATCCGGAAATTGTCAAGCTGCAACGAGTCAGGACACCTGCCGGTGAGCAACAACTCAAAGAGCTGATTGAGCTGCACGCCGAACGTACAGGTAGCCAGAAAGCAAAAGATATTTTAGCCAACTGGGCTGAGTCTCTAGCCAAATTTTGGCAAGTTGTGCCTCCTTCCGAGGCTGATTCTCCAGAAGCCAATCCTGAAGCAACACCAGAAAAGGTGCTTAGCTCGGTGCAGTAAATAAAAAGTGAAGGGGAACCTGACGGGTTCCCCTTACAAGCATCATAGAGAAGAAATTCTTGCTCTATAAACTCTATAAATGCCTGCGATATCGTACAGGCCAGTGGGATTCAGCATGATGGTAATGAGTGAAAGTAAATTTCTTTAATTCAAAATTCACCACTCAAAACTTAAACCTTTTTCCCAATCATCAGCCACCTCTGTATAGCCCATGAAACGGGAAATATTATCTTTCTTTATTCAGTTTTGGGAGCAGCCGGTTGAGTTTTGGGAGCAGCCGATTGAGCTTTCGGAGAAGCTGACTTAGCAGCAGCGGCTAACTTCACTTCTTTGTCTTGCATCTCCATCAGTTCTGGCACCGTGACAAACCTGTAGCCACGCTTTTTGTATTCGGTAATTAATTGGGGTAAAGCCCGCACCGTGTGGTCTCGATTGCCACCTCCATCGTGCATCAGGACAATTCCGCCTGGTGTGATTCCAGTTAGCGCGTGCTTGATGAATAATGGCACCGAAGGACGGCTATAGTCTCTTGAATCAGAAGACCACATCACAACCGCGTAGTTCTTCTTATGGGCGTAGGCGGCTAATCCGTTTTTAAGATGACCACCGGGTGGACGAAATAGAGTTGTCTTGATGCCTGTAGTTTGATAAATCATGTCGGATGTACGGTCAATTTCACTGGAAGCTCCAGTTTCGTTGAAGCGATGGTAAAGGTGGCTCCAAGTGTGATTGCCAATCGCGTGACCATCCAGGGAAACTTGACGCGCCAAATGGGGAAAATTTTTCACGTTCTTCCCCACCATAAAGAATGTTGCCTTGATGTTATTTTTCTTGAGAATTTCCAGCACTTCCAACGTGCTTTTAGGCCAAGGTCCATCATCAAATGTCAGGGCGATAACTTTCTCTTTGCTGCTGAGTGTTACTTCCTGAAAGGTTTTGCCCTGAAATTGCGTAGGTACAGAAACCATCAGGCGTCTGTCTTGTGCCTCCTGTTCCAATCGAGAGAATACCTTTACAAATGCCTCATCTCGCTGTGCCTTTAAAGCTAGGATATCAATGCCACTTTTTTCGGGGGTGTGATGCCCCATTTTTTCAGTAGGGGATAGAAGAATTTCTGGATCGCTACCTTGTGGGTTTACTGGCAACATGAGACCAGCAATAAAACTACTAGCAGCCGCAGCCAGAGCAATTAATGTTGTTTTTTCCCGCCACAGAAATCTGTCATACTTTGCCACGTTAAGTCCCCTCCACTCCTCCTTTCATCCGGGCGGCAATTCATCTGCCGCCACTTCCAGACACCATGCTTCTCAAAAATTTTTTCACAACTAGCGGCGCAACTTGCGCGAGCAAGACTGCTAGCTAGAGGACGTGCGTCTACTGTCCTTTGTTCGTCTCTAGAATCCCTGTCTAGAGCGCTAAAAGCTAGAAACTATATCATTTATCGTTAAGTTGCTTATTTTTTGTACAGGGCAGTGAAGTCTGCCCTGTTGCAGGCTACAGCAAAATACTCACCAACCAGAAGTTAATCCGGGTTAAAGTTAGTTTTTACTAACCTTGTATTTTTGTTAAACCGTACATTCAGAAAGCAGCCGCTAGACAGGCACAGACAGCCTTTGATGATAAAGGCTGACAATTTGTGCAGTGACTTCGGCTATGCTCAGACCGTCGGTTTGGATCTCGATGGCATCGGCTGCCTTTCGCAGGGGTGCCAAGGCGCGGGTACTATCGCGGGTATCGCGTTCTTGAATGTCCCGCTCTAACTGCTCTAAACTGACTTCTGGCTGAGCTTGGTTTTTCAGGTCTTGCTGACGGCGTTGCGCCCGTGCTTGAGCGGAGGCGGTTAAGAAGATTTTGAGTTCCGCATCCGGGAAAACGTGGGTGCCGATGTCGCGTCCTTCGGCGACGACGCCTCCTTTTACTCCCCAGCGCTGCTGTTGTTTTACGAGTTCTCGGCGGACGTAGGGTTGAGCAGCGATCGCTGATACTTGAGCTGTGACTTCTCGCGAGCGAATTGCCTGGGTGACTTCGCGGTCATGAATCCAAACCCGCACAGGCGTCTGGAGGTCGTCACTGGTGCTTAGCTGAATCTGAGAACCGCTCGCTAATTCGGCGATCGCGGGTTCATCTTTGACGCTGGTTCCTGATTCCAGAACCAGCCAAGTCAGGGCGCGGTACATCGCCCCGGTGTCTAAATAAAGTAGTCCTAAAGACTGGGCAACCGTGCGGGCTACGGTCGATTTTCCTGCTCCGGCAGGGCCATCAATCGCCAGAATCGGCTGGCGATCGCGCAAAGTTACATTATCAATCAAACGGGTTGTTCCTAGCCGCGCCGCGATGCTTAACAGTCCCGCCTCGTCAACTTTTTCCAATCGCATGAGAGTTGTTGGGTGAACCAGTTCAATATACTCGATCTGTACCTCTGGGACGAGTGCAAATTCCTTTTGAGCTGCCTCAATGAGAACAATGCGATCGCGATCGCCCGATTTAAATTTCTTCTGCGCTTGCTGCAAGCCGCGATACAAGACAGACGCCTGCTCTTTCTGCTCAGCACTTAGATACTGATTGCGGGACGAGAGTGCCAGTCCCGACGCCTCCCTGACGATTGGACACCCAACAATCTCTACCGGCAAATTGAGATCCGCCACCAGACGCCGGATAATCGCCAGTTGCTGGGCATCTTTCTCGCCAAAATAAGCATGAGTCGGTTGTACCAGGTTCAATAGCTTCGCCACCACTGTCGCCACTCCCTGAAAGTGTCCGGGACGAGAGCGACCGCACAACAATGAGGTCATGCTCTCCGGTGGAACTACCTGAGTTAAGTCATTGGGAATGGGTAATTGGGAATCGGGAACAGGCGCAAGCGTCCTTCCCACATTCCTCATTCCGTACATTTCTTCAGGAGCGGGGGCAAAAATCGCATCTACCCCCGCTTGTTCGCACAATTGCCAATCCTGCTCTAGCCGACGAGGATATTGTTGAAAATCCTCTGTCGGGCCAAACTGTAACGGATTTACGAAGATGCTGACGATGACCCGATCGTTGTCGCGTCGAGCGTGTTGGATTAAGCTAAGATGCCCTGCGTGCAATGCTCCCATTGTCGGTACAAAACCGATTTTCAAGGGATGCCGGTATAAATCCAAGTAGCAGTGCAATCCAGCAGTTGTCGTAAACAGGCGCACCAAACCCCCCTTTTTTGGTTGTTAGTGGTTAGTAATTGGTTTTCGAGCAACTAACTACTAACCACTAACACTACTCTCTGCCCAGTAGTCTATCTCCAGAAAAGAGGATTGGGCGTTTTAGGTGAACAGGAGGTTCAATGTCAAGAGTCTGGGCTTAACACCTTTGTGGCTAAAAGTTTAGTTGTCATCAACTGCTACCTTCTGCGGTTTGCCCAGAATTTCTACACGCACGGGTGCCACACCACTGCTGATCATGCCTAGAACTCTAGCAGCCCCGGCTGACACGTCAATGATCCGACCCCGGATAAAAGGCCCCCGATCGTTGATTCGCACAATGACAGAACGCCCGTTGTTTGTGTTAGTCACGCGCACTTGGGTTCCGAAAGGTAAGGTACGGTGAGCCGCGGTCATTGCATTCTCATTGAATCTTTCACCGCTGGCACTTTGAGTGCCATTGCCAGCGTAACCATACCAGGATGCCATGCCCTTAAGCTCGGAGATGACTGGTCTGTAGGCAATGGCGTTCGATGGTTGTTGCACGACGCGCGATCGCTCGTTCGCGACTCTGGAAGAGCTAGGGCGCTTGGCAATCTGGCGCGGCTTGGGCTTAGATACGGGTATACCTGCAATTGCCCGTAGCGGCGGCGCGTTCCCCATCAGGCGTCTCAGCCGATTGGTTGCTTGTAAGGCATCGGTGGCAACGTTACGAGTGGTGTCGGGCAATCTTGTTTTCCCGTTCACTTCCACCAGTTCCTCGCCATTCACTTTAATGCTGTAGTTGCTCTTGTCACCATTCCAAACGACTGCGATCGCTTTCGCATCCACTTGCTCTCGGCTCAACTGATTCAGCTTCGCAGCAACAGTAGTGGCTCGCCAAACCGGATTGTCTTGAGAAGTGTTGGCATCCGCTTGACGCGACCCGTCTGAAGTTCTCAGGGCTTCCCCTACTTTCGTGCTTTCTGCGGGAGCTTGACGGGAGCCGAGAAAGGTTAAAACTGGAATACTGCGGACATAGAGTGTTGCTGCCTGATACCCGTTTAACTCATGGGGAAGAATTTTAGCAACAACCGCCCGATCCATTGCACTTGGACAAGGTTTTACTAAGCAACGGAGTGCGGATTGAGACTGGTATTCTCCCAATTTGACACCGTTGGTCGGCTGAAGGTTTGACGGTGTTGAGAGTAAGGGCGAAGAGACTGCTTGCCGAAGGTCGTTTTTAGTTACTCTCGATTTGCTTGTCTGTTGCGCCTGAGAAACACGGGATTCGGAAGCTTGGTTAACCCCCTTGATTGACTCCGCATAACTAGATGTAGTCGTACCCAGGAGGGCAGTCGTTAAAAGGGTTGCAAACATTCCGAAACAAAATCTTTGGTTCATAGAGTCCTTGTGAAAAGTACTGGGAGGTCGAGCTTAGAGCCAAATGCCAGTGGTAGCGCCAGACGGCTCATTTGCCCAATCGATAACTCGTACTCGTTCTGTGTTCACCCTGGTCTGTGGAACTGCAACAGACTACCATGAAGTTTTTGAAAAGGGGATCGGGGATTTCCTCTAGGAAGCAACAACTTTATGAAACCTTCACACAGTAATTTCCGAAAAAATGCGGTTATGATGTTGAAGTCAATATGGTTTGAGACAAAAATCAGGTTTCCGGAACTTTATCAGAACTTCACAAACGAGGAAGCCAGTTTGTGAATAATTGGTGAAGCAATCGGGGCATAGTGCTGCCCAACGGTACAAAATTGCGATCGCTGTCCTATCTGTCGCCTTAGCCAAGTAAAATACGTCTCTTGATCGCTGCTGAACAGGTTTGAATTCATGGATTATCGAGACGCTGGTGTAGATGTTGAGGCGGGGCGGAGTTTTGTAGAGAAAATCCGCAGTTTGGTGCAAAGTACGCACCGCTCAGAAGTATTGGGTGGTTTAGGCGGCTTTAGTGGTTGGTTTCAGTTGCCAACTGGATACAAAGAGCCGGTTTTGGTTTCAGGGACGGATGGCGTAGGCACCAAGCTAAAACTCGCCCATCAGCTCAACTTTCACCACACCGTGGGAATTGACCTTGTAGCAATGTGCGTCAACGATGTGTTGACGTGTGGCGCAGAACCGTTATTTTTTCTGGATTATTTAGCCACAGGGCAACTAAACCCAGAGCAGCTGACTCAGGTGGTTGATGGCATCGCTGCGGGATGTCGCGAGTCGGGGTGTGCCCTCCTGGGAGGAGAAACCGCAGAAATGCCGGGTTTTTACCAACTGGGCGAGTATGACTTGGCGGGTTTTTGTGTGGGGATTGTAGAAAAGAGCCAGATATTGGATGGTTCTCTGGTGAAAGAGGGAGATGTCGCGATCGCGCTTGCGAGCCAAGGTATCCACAGCAATGGCTTTAGTCTAGTGCGGAAGATTGTTGAACGTAGCGGCGTTGACTTGCACGCCTCCCCAACCGATGTCAGGGGGGAAGGCTTTGCGCTTTTAGACGGTAAGAATTTTGGGGAAGTTTTATTAACTCCCACCCGGATTTACGTCAAACCCGTTTTAGCAGCACGGAAGGCTGGGCTTGACATTCATGGCATGGCTCACATCACGGGTGGCGGCTTGCCAGAAAACTTACCTCGCTGTATTGGTGCCGATCTATCCATCCAGATCGATCTTCAATCGTGGGAGATTCCACCTATTTTTAACTGGCTTGCTGACGCTGGTGAAGTCAAACCCGCCGATATGTTTAATACTTTCAATATGGGCATCGGTTTTGTAGTCCTTGTGCCCCCAAACCAAGCCGACCAAACCATCAGCTGGTTTGAATCCCAAAATATCCCCGCCTATGCCATCGGCAAAGCGATCGCTGGTAGCGGGGGTCTGATTGGAATCCCAGATTAAAAAGGCGGCACCCGGATTTGAACCGGGGGATAAAGGTTTTGCAGACCTCTGCCTTACCACTTGGCTATGCCGCCGCAATTGCAGATTCTTAGTATACCAAAATTTTTTCCGGACGCATTGACTCTGTACGAATTGGAAGACTAGTCGCTATATTCAAAGCTGATGCAGGTTATCTGATGTGATGACGATCACAGGAACGGGGTTCCTAGATCGCAAGTCTTTGATGATCTGAAACGCTAATCTAATACGAATCTCCAAATGTAAGTGGATTTACGGAATGGTTGACGTTCGCCTACTGCTGGGGAAGTTCGTCAGCTTTGGTTATCTCTAAGCGGAGAATCGCCTTGGTTTGACCAAAAACAGCCATCTGGGTGTACTGACTTGCTAAGTATTTTTTTGAGCAGCGACCAGAATACCTTTTCATTACAGAAACTATGACTCAAGCCAACCCGCTTCTGATTGCTCAAATTACAGACATTCACTTGTTCGCAGATACCAAAAAGGAATTGCTAGGGCTTCCTACTGCCAAGTCTTTTGATGTAGTTTTAGAGCAATTGCACCGAATGTGCCCTCAGCCGGATTTGCTATTGCTAACAGGAGATTTGTCCCAAGATGGTAAGCCGCAATCTTACACGCGGTTGGCAGAACTGCTGAGTCCTCTGGGAATTCCTACTTACTGGCTACCGGGCAACCATGACCAACCATTGGTTATGCAAGAGGTATTAAATGAGGCTCCGATTTGTCCGGAGAAGTCGTTTGAAGCGGGAGGGTGGCAGTTTTTATTGCTCAATTCTCACGTACCAGGTTGCGTCTATGGCAAACTATCTTCAGAAAGCTTAGTTTGGCTAGACCAGCAGCTACAGCGTGCAGATAAACGTCCTACCCTAATTGCTTTACACCATCCCCCTTTTGTCGTCGATTCCGATTGGCTGGATGGCAGTTCATTACAAAATTCAGAGGAACTATTTGCTGTCATCGATCGCCATTCTCAGGTGCGGTTGGTTGTTTTTGGTCATATTCATCAAGAATTTTATCGGCGGCGCGGTGAGGTTCATTACTTGGGTAGTCCCTCTACGTCAATTCAGTTTGAACCGCATAGCCACCAGTTTTCCTTAGATGAGGAAGCGCCAGGATTTCGTTTATTTAATCTGTATCCAGATGGCAGGATTGAAACTAGGGTGGAACGGGTTGCTTACGCGCATGAGTTGGATTTGGCAGCTACTGGTTATTAGGATAGAAGTTGGTATTTTTAAAAACCCGTTTTCTTGAAGAAAGCGGGTTTTTTTTGACGCGATCGCGCTTCCAAGCGATTATTTTTACTTACAACAGTTGCGCGATCGTATCCAACATGGGTGAAAACACTGAGCCGTTATTTGCTGAGAGGAGGATATCCTTTGAGTCAAAGGTTACATCCCACCTCTACTCCCCTATTACTCATGACACCACCAAATTTTTGGGAATCACTTACTAAGACAGCAACAAATCTTGGAGAAGCTGTTGGCAACACTGCATCGCAAGCAACTCAAGCCGCAGCAGAAACAGCGACAGGCTTTGGGGGAGTTGTTAGCAGTGCTGTATCACAAGCGAGTAAAGCAGTAACAGAAACGGCTATGGCGGTTGGAAAAACTACCAGAAAGCCAGTAAGTTTACCCCAAACGTCTGAGGATGATCGCTTAGCCTTTTATGGTGCGCTTTTTGCAGTTGCAGCAGCAGATGGCTCAATTGATCCAGAGGAGTTGAACCTAATTTTAAATACTCCCGATCTGGATAATATGTCTGAATCTGCAAAGCGTCAGGTGCAGTCTTATGCTATTAATCCGCCTACCTTAGAGGACTCTTTAAAAAAACTGTCTAAGGCAGATGATACGCTTCGCTTTGGTTTAATGTTCTATATTCTGAACCTTGTTTGGGTGGATAAGGTTCTTAACCCTGGTGAAGCAAAAGCAATCAAGCTAGCTCAAGCAGAACTGAAAATCACAGATGAGCAGGTGCAAGCTATACAGGCATTTGTTCAGAAGATGGGAGAGATTCGAGAACGTGGATTAAATGATGATTATGCAGTTAATGCCATGAAAGAAGCAACTTCAGTTCTCGTAAAAGCAGGTATTCCCGTCACCCCCTTCTCTTCATCAGAAACAGCAAATACCCAGACAAGTTTTGAAACTACTTATTCAGATGATCTGTTTTGGGAAAAGCTTGGAAATTTTGCAGTGCAAGCTGGAAAAAATGTTGTTGAAAACGCTTTAATTCTTTTCTATGCTGCTGAGCATCCAAACACTCCAACTAACCAAAAACTAATTGTATATGGAGCATTAGCTTACTTAATATTGCCCGTAGATGCTGTTCCTGATTTTCTTCCTGCTGTAGGATTTGGGGATGATATAGGTTCCTTAACGACTGCCCTAGGTATGATTGTTTGGAATATCAACTCTGAAGTAAAAGAAGCTGCAAAGCAGAAAATGCAAGAGTGGTTCGCCAAGGATTAATAAAATTAGTTGATAAGATTCATGAAAGCGATCGCTTCCCATTTGACAGGAAGCGATCGCTTTTTCCTTAATCTCCAGTAGCAAAGGCCCGCAACTGGCACTGATTACTACTAGACTTCACAAAGACGAGCGATATTTCAAAAGCTGATAGATAAAGCGATTTTGAGCGATTTTGCACGCCTTTATTCGCTAGCTTGCCAATGCACGAAAGGACGCCCAGATGCCACGGTTTTAGAAACAATCTTGGTATAGCCAGGAACCCAATTAAGATTTACGCGAAAATAGACTTTGCCATTGCGAAACTCGAAGCTGTAGGAGTGTAAATCTGGAGAACTGGCCTGACCGACACAGGAGGCATAAGCTTCTTGCAGTGGAGCTTCATATTCCACAAACGTATTGCCTGAAGATGAAATTTTCCCATTACTCGCGATCGCTTTCGTGTCAGCGACAACTGTATGATCGGCAGCACCTTCAGAAGGCAACAAGACTGTCCAAAGTCCGACTGATGCGGGACACGTTCCTGATTGCTGTTCTACAGTCAATTGCTGGTTGGGTTGTTCTGAAGACACATCGGATGCTGGCTGAGCTAACGTCGAAGTAGATGTATTCAGCAGCAACGCAGACAAAATTCCTAAAGTGGTCGCGAATTGTACGGGTTGAAAAGGGGGAATTTTGGAGAGGAGTTTTTGGGGAATTAAAGTCGTTAGTGCCATTTGAAGTGCCTGCCAGCGTCTCAAGTGAAGAGCCTCTATAAAAGGATCGCTTGGCGCAGGCGCGATCGCCCTCCTACAGATTGGTTAACCCGATCGGGTGATAGATCCGTATTTTTTCGGAAATCGGAAAGATAAATCTTGAAGATTAGATGATGAATTTGTTCCCAATTCATCATTTTTAATGATGCTTCTGAAAAATTCGTTCTTCTGACTACTGCCTTTGGCTTTCAACCCATCAAAAGACTTTTATCGGCGCGAAGGATGAAAGCCTCCACTGCAATCGAACAAAAGGGTTAAAGAGTGAGCAAAACCATAAGTCAGAGTCAAAAAATTCCCTATCCAGAAGAGCGTGTTTCCACTAGACTGTATGCGAAAACTAGCCCCATGTATTGCTCTAATCTCCTACAAAGTGTGGCGGAAGCGACCCATCAACTGCTGACAAATCGCGATTTTGCAGTTGGCGTGAATCAAGCTTTAGCAACTCTAGGCAGAGTAACGGGAGTGCATCGATCTTATATTTTTGAGATTCATCCTCATCCAGAAACCCGTGAATTAGCCTTTAGCCACCGATTTGAATGGACAAAAGAGTTTGTAACGCCTCAAATTCACAATCCCAATTTACAGAACCAGGCATTGGCGGCTTGTCGCATCAGTCGGTGGTACGAAGATTTGCAAGCTGGGAAGGCAGTTCGGGGTTTAATTCGCGAACTTTCAAATGGCGAACGGGAAGTTTTGGCAAACAAGCAAATCTCCTCTATATTAGTTGTCCCAATTTCTTGTAATGGCAAACTTTGGGGCTTAATTGGCTTTGACGATCGCCGCTACGATCGCCAGTGGTCAAAGGATGAGGAAGCTTGTTTGATAACGATGGCAGCAAGTTTCGGGAAAGCGATCGCTCATCAGCAAACGACTGAAACTCTACGGCAGAGCGAATTACGGCTGCAACAAATTACCGCTAACGTACCGGGGATGATTTTTCAGTTCCTTCAGCGTTCGGATGGTTCCCAGGCTGTCCCCTATGCCAGTTCCGGTTGCCGCGAACTGTTTGAATTAGAGCCGGAGGCGATTCAGGCAAATTGTGGCAAGGAGTTAATTTATCCCGACGACCGCGAGGCTTATGAACAATCCATCGCAGTTTCGGCTGTGACACAGCAACCTTGTAAATGGGAAGGTCGGATTCAGACTCCCAGCGGCAAAATTAAGTGGATTCAATGCGCTTCTCGACCAGAGAAGCAACTCAATGGCGATATTCTCTGGGATGGGTTGGTAATGGATATTACCGACCGAAAGCGGGCTGAGGAGGCGCTGCGAAGTTCAGAGGAGAAGTTCGCATCCGCTTTTCGTTCCAGTCCTGACTCAATAACGATTACCACCCTCAAAGAGGGACGATACATTGATGTCAACGAAAGTTTCCTCAATCTTTCCGGTTTCCAACGCCATGAAATTATTGGTCATACGACATTGGAATTAAATATCTGGGTGAATCCAGAAGACCGCATCAAAGTTATCCAGCAGGTACAGGAAGAAGGTGCTGTCCGCAACCAGGAATGCGAGTTTCGCAACAAGTCAGGAAAGGTAATAATAGGGCTTTTCTGTGCAGAAATCATCAACTTGGAGGGTGAGCCGTGTTTGCTGACAATTGGGAACGATATCACTGAACGCAAGCAGGCGGAAATGAGGCAGCGCTTGGTGCAAGAACGCGATCGCTTGTTGGCAGAAATGGCGCTGCGAATCCGCAAATCGCTGGATTTGGACGAAATTTTTAACACTACCGTGGCAGAAGTCCGGTCGTTTCTGAAAGCCGACCGGGTCTTCATCGCTTCCGATACGACGGGAAAAGGCAGGGTAATGGCTGAATCCGTAGAACCCAATTACCCGCCGATTATGAACTGGGTACTTGACGATCGAAGTTCCCTGGAGGAGATGCGAACCTTGTTTGAGGCGAATCAGGTTCGAGTCGTTGAGGATACAACCCAAGCGATGGTTCACCCAGCGATCGCATCCTATTACCGCGATTATCACGTCAAAGCCGCCGTGGCTGTTCCAATTCGCGTGAAAGGCGATCGGCTATTGGGTGCATTAATTGTTAATCAATGCAGTGGAGCGAGGCGCTGGGAGCCGATCGAGATTGATTTGCTGGAGCAATTAGGAACCCAAGTTGCGATCGCCATTCAGCAATCTTGCCTCTTCCAACAGGTACAGGAACTCAATACCAACTTAGAATGCCAAGTTCGGGAACGTACCGCTCAACTAGAGCAAAAAATCCAGGAAGTTCAAGAACTATATGAACTGAAGGATGTCTTCCTCCATGCCGTTTCCCACGATCTGCGGACGCCGCTCACCGGCTGGTTACTGGTGTTGCAGAATTTGTTAACAGCCAATGGCAACGAACAAAAGACAATTCCAGTTTCTCGCTCAATTTTAGAGCGGATGATTCAAAGTAGCGATCGCCAACTCCGCTTAATTAACTCCCTGTTAGAAGTTCACACCAGTGAAGTGCGAGGTTTTGTCTTGCAGCGCGAACCAGTTCAACTTAACTCTCTCATTCAAGAGATTGTTGAGGATTTTGAGCCGTTGTGTGTCAAAAATCAGGCAATTCTGATCGATCAAATTCCTTCTGAACTGCCCACAGTGAACGCCGATCCGCTTCAGCTGCGGCGTGTGTTTGAAAATCTACTCACGAATGCTTTTAACCATAACCCACCCGGACTCAGGATGATTCTTAGGGCGACCGTTGAAGAACAGACGATTCGCTGCACTATTGAAGATAACGGTGTTGGGATGAATCCAGAACAATGCGATCGCGCCTTTGAACTTTATGCCCGTGGTTCGCAAGCACGACGCTCAACTGGTATTGGTTTGGGATTATATCTTTGTCAGCAGATTGTACAAGCTCACGGTGGCAAAATTGGCGTGACTAGTTCTCCAAAAGCTGGTGCAACCTTCTGGTTTACTTTACCTTTTGCAATGTCACCATAAACAGAAAGATGTTATTAGTCTAAGAGCTGTTTTATGCCTGCTTACTAGACCAATCTGATTTAATTTATAAGATGCTAGTCCTTTAGATACCCAACTTCTTAGAGAAGTTGGGTATTTCGCCTTCAATCCAACCGAGAAACGCAATAATAGGACTCTTGTACTGACTAGATTCCTATGCTGACTAGATAAAGATGCCAGATGAATGAATCCTGGTACATCCTTAACGATGGCTACTAACCAATAACTAAAGCATGGTTAAGAATCACCCGATTGGGTGATTCGCTAAAAGAAGGTTAAATGTATGGTTTCCTCTTAAATTAGAAAATAAACCTTTGAGCGATCGCTCAATCGGTAAAGATAATTGAAAGTCAAGTTTTGCTTGTTATCGTGGCAGCAAAATTATTACTTTTGATGGAATAAAAAAATTAGGCTTTACATTTTCTGTGCCAGTCTTCTTACAATCACCTATGGACTGCATTTTTAAAGCGGGGATGGGAATACTAAAGGATGAAGGCTATAAAAAAATGAAAAACCAGAGAAGTTGAAAGTTACCGCAAAGCGTGCCTTTTAACACTTCGGACTTCATTTTTCAGGGTTTTTAGCCTGTTAATCTGATGAAATTGTTGAAAAATGGTTGAGTTAAAAAGAAGTGAAGTAATTGCGAATGCCTGAATATCTAGAAGCCATCCGGGAGTGTTGTCGGGACGAAGCCGCCTTTGAAAAGCTTAAACAAATTCTGGCTGACGGCGAGATTGAAACGATTCAGAAAACGACAGACAAGCTCAGACAGCAAGAATCGAAATTTCAAAGAATGGTTGCCAACATACCGGGCATGATTTACCAGTATCTGCGGTGCCCGGATGGTCGTGAGTCCATCGTCTGTGCCAGTCCCGGGTACCAAGAATTGTTTGAGTTAGAACCAGAAAATATTCAGGCGAATTTTCAACTGCTTAAGGATTTAATTCATCTCGACGATCTCAAAGGGTATGAAGAATCTGTAGATATTTCTGCCACCACGCTGCAACCTTGGGCTTGGGAAGGTCGTATCGTCACGCCTACTGGCAAAATTAAGTGGGTACAATGCGCCTCCCGTCCGGAAAAGCAGGCGAACGGTGATATTCTCTGGGATGGCTTGCTGATGGAAGTGACAGAACGCAAGCGAGCCGAAGCCGCACTAGAGCGAGAACGCAGATTATTTATCAGAGGGCCTGTTACAGTCTTCCGCTGGATTGCCCAAGAAAATCGACCTGTAGAATATGTCTCGCCCAACATCAGTCAGTGGGGTTATCAATCGGATGACTTCATTAGTGGCAGGGTAACGTATGGTAGCGTTATTCATCCCGATGACTTAGCTCAAGTTGAGGCTCAGACTCAAGCGTATGATGCGGCTGGCTTAAATTTTCAGGAACAGGACTATCGCCTGATTCGCTCTGATGGCGAGGTGCGATGGGTTTATGAATTCACCAGCGTTGTCCGCAATGACCAAGGGAACATCACCCACTACGAAGGATATATTCTCGATATCACCAAGCGAAAGGAGGCGGAAGTCCAACTCCGGGCTGCGGGAGAACGCGATCGCGCTAGCATCTGCGTTCTGAGTGCGGCTCGCTTACTAGGAGAGATTGCGCTGAGAATTCGGCGATCGCTGGATCTCGATCAAATTCTCAATAACACCGTTCAGGAGGTTCGGCAATTTCTGCAAGCTGACCGAGTTTTCATCGCTCACTTAGATACCAATTCTCAAGGCAAAGTTGTAGCAGAATCAGTGGTACCGGATTGTCGATCGATTCTCGGCTGGGTGACAAGTGACCGTTACCTCAGAGAACTTAAATCCTTCTTTAAACAAGGTCAGGTTCAGGCAATTGATGATACAGAGAAAGTCGTTAAATCTCGCTTTCATACTGCCTACTACGCTCAATATCAAATTAAAGCCAGTTTATGCGTTCCTATTCTGGTGGGAAACGAGTTTTTTGGAATGTTGATCGCTAATCAATGCAGCGGATCGCGTCATTGGCAGCAGTTTGAAATTGAATTGCTCTGTTCGCTAGCAACCCAAGTCGCGATCGCTATCCAACAAGCACAACTTTACGAACAAGTATCCACTCTGAATACCTGTCTAGAGCGGACTGTCGAGGAGCGCACTGCCCAGTTACAGCAGGCAGTGGCACAACTCCAAGAAATGAACCAACTCAAGGACGTTGTTTTACATACAGTTTCCCACGAACTCCGGACTTCGGTAATTGGAACTGTAATGGTGCTAAAAAATTTGCTCAATCAGCCAGCGGAAAAAATTACCCTTTCTCGTTCAATTGTCGAACGCATGATTCAAGGGAACGAGCGGCAATTGGGAATGATTAATTCCTTGTTAGAAACTCATTCTAGCGAGGAAGAGGGCATTATCCTCCATCGCGAGCCTATTCAAATAAAGACTCTGTTTGCAAAGATTCTCCAAGGCTTAGAGCCAACGCTGTCGCAAAATCAAGCGACACTAACGAATCTTGTTTCCGCTGATTTACCCTTGGTCATGGTCGATCCAGCTCAGTTACAGCGAGTTTTAGAAAACTTATTCAACCATATTTTGAAGCATAATCCCCCCAAACTGAGCCTACATCTGAGCGCCACCGTTGAGTCTCAAAGACTGCGCTGTACGCTTCAGGATAACGGTATCGGGATGAGCCAACAAGAGTGCGATCGCTTATTCGATCTTTATATCCGAGATCCGAGATCCAGTTGCTCGACTGGCACTGGTTTAAAATTGTATCTTTGCAAGCAAATTATCACAGCCCACGGCGGGGAAATTGGAGCGAATAGCAGTCCTGGATTAGGGACAACCTTGTGGTTTACATTACCTCTAAATCGGGATGCTTCTTAGCCTTTTAGTCTTTGAAGTTATATCGAATCCGGTTAATTCATCAACCTTATAGAAAAATTTCTTGACGCCTCTCCGTTTACGGAGAGGCGTCAAGAGAGTGACATTCCTTCTTTAGTGAGGAATCTTACTCAAAGCGTGCCAAGTGCGATCGCCAACAATTCCATCCGCAATTAAACCAGAGCGCCTTTGGAAAGAGCGCACCGCTGCATCTGTTGCTGGGCCGAAGTTTGGGCTAGTTGCAGCAGTAAAATCGCCAGTTGTCTGTAAAAGACGCTGAAGCGTGACTACGATTTGACCTTTGCTACCTTTTTGCAGCACTGGCATATTGACGGGCGCACCCTTGTAAAGAGCCTGCCAAGTCAGATTTCCTACGATGCCATCTTCTTTCAAAAAGACGCGGTGCTGGTAAGATTTCACTGCATTTTCAACGACGATATCGAAGATTCCATCAATGTCACCGTTATAACTTCCCCAGTGAGTTAAAAGTCTTTGTAGTTCCTCAACCGATGCTCCTTGGGAACCGCGCTGAAGTACAGGTTTGTTGGTCTGGATGTTAGCATTTGCTTGAGTATTAATTGGAGCTTGCATGGTTAGTGTTCCTTGAAGTGATTTGGTGTTCCTTACACTTACTAAGGTAATGTTTAGCTCTCAGCTTCCACTTCACCCAACTAGCTCATTCTTTTGGATGATGTTGATTCTTACCACCTTTTAAAAAAGCTTTTATTTAAGTGCTAATGCTTGGCATTTCTCGAAATCATCCATTCGGGTGAATCAAGAGCATGAGGTAGATAAAATAAATCATATTATTTTGATAACTACTGTTTTTTTAAACAGTTGAATTGTATAGATAGGATTTTTTTTAAAGTGTTGTTGACCATCTAAGTAGCTGGACACGATTAAACTAAAGACTCGTGAGTTAGTTTGCTTAACCTTGGCAATCTTTCATCTAGCTTAAGACAGAATTGATGTTCACCCAGTTGGGTGAGACAAGGGGATGAAGTGCGATCGCTTCTAATCGTCTTAACCTGAGACCTGACACTGAATTCAAGGGTGCATGGTCATGTTGTCATTCTACTTATACGCTCGACGCATGGGGTTTATTTTGATTCAGCCGGAGGCAATTACAAAAACTCCCCGTCTGACTAGCAGACAGTCTTTAATTGAGCCAAAACTACAGGTTTCGACGCACCAACAGTCAGCACAGTTTACGGAAAGTAGACATCAAATCGCACAACTTTATCACTTGGAGCGTCGGACATTTCTGTAGAAATACAATGAATCGCATTCCTACAGAATTTGGTTTACACCAGTCCAGAACGAAGCGCGACAACAGCTGCCTGAACCCGGTCATCGACAGACAGTTTGTTCATGATGCCACGGACATGGGTTTTGACCGTGTTGGGGCTGAGGTAGAGGGCGGCAGCAATCTCCGGATTGCTTTTGCCTTCTACCATTAATTTCAATACCTCTAACTCGCGCTGCGATAGCGTTGAAACACTGCCGGTCACTGAAGGCGGTTTAAGATGGTCAATTACTCGTCGTGCAATTTGCGGATCGAGGTAGGTAGCACCTTCTTGGGCGGCAGCGATCGCAGAGAGCAAGCGTTCTACACTGGCACCTTTGATGCAGTAAGCATCTGCACCACTAGAAAGGGCGGCAATAATCTCGGTTTCTGTCGTATGGGAGGTCAATACCACTACCCGGATATCAGGAAGCGCTGCCTTGATTTGCTGGGTGGCGGCAATTCCATCTAGTCTTGGCAGACCAATATCCATAACCACCAGATCCGGTTTCAGTTTAAGAGCAGCTTCAACGCCTAAATAGCCATCTTCGGCTTGTCCGACAATCGTGAACTGCGGATGAGCGGCTAATGACTGCTCCAAACCCAACTGCATCATGGGATCGTCTTCTACAATCAAAACTCGCAATGGCTTTGACTCGGTTGGTAGATTCTGGGGTGATTCTGTTTCGGAGGGCATGGAATTAAATGGCACTTTACACTTATGGTAAAACCACGCGGATTGGCAGGTAATTCGGATAAAGCGGATTTCCTCAGACCAATCCTAATCCCTTCCGGAATTTAAAAAGTAAAAGTTAAAATTAAAAATTGCCAAAGCCCTATATTTTTGAGGGATTTTGAATTTTTATAGTATTTTGCGCTGATTACTGCCTGGAATCTCCCTCTCTTCCTTCCACTTGCAAGGGGATGCGGTATTGTCCGGCAACATAATAGAAGAAGCGATAATAATTGGGAAATTGTTTAGAGGGCGATCGCCCCTGCCAGTAGTAGCGTATCCTTCCCTGAATCAATGTCAATCGCATCAAACTGATATCTGAACGCAGTTCTACATAAAGTTTTCCAGTAACTCCTTGTTGGGTAGTAAAGTTCTGCTGCGTGAATTGATGGGGGGGTTTTTGCCCTGATGGCGCAAGTTCAATTTCTGGCAAGCGATCGCCCGCCACTCCTAATATTTCCACCTCTGGGTCTTGAGGATCTCTAAAAGCTCTTCCATCCCGATTGTCTGGCATTGGCGCAGCAATCCAGTTACTGGGATAAGGAAACTCGAAGCTATAACGCGGATTTCTATACGTTTTCCAGGTTGGCGGCTGGGTATCCGAGGCGCGACAACTCCACAGCATTACACAGAGTGCGATCGCATAAACAACAACACGCCAGTTGCAACAAGCTTCGACTCTCTGACTTCTAACAACCGATCTAGGACGCCGGACCCCTCTGGGAAGGTTATTTAGCAATGGACACCGCCGAAACCTATCTCCGTTCTGCTTGCTTATATTCCTTACGCCAGTTCGTCCGACTCTGCCGGAAACTGTTAAGCAATGTAACAATATTGCCGTCATGCTGGCATGATGTCTTGACAGCCCGGAATAAGGCAGATAACCTGTGAAATATACCCGGGTAGAACAACTGAAAAGTTATATGCAAGACAAGCAAAAGGTTACGTTGTATCTTCCTCCAGGTCTCCATCGCCAGCTCAAAATTCGCTCAGCTGTTGACACGGAACCCATGTCAACAATTGTCGAAAGAGCGATCGTCTTCTACTTGGCTAACCCAGAAGTGGTTGATGAGGTAGAAGCAATCCAGGGAAGGACTCATCGAGTCTATTCCTGTCCGGAGTGTACTAGCTCTGTGGTACTGCGAGATGGAGAAATGGTTTCCCTGGATAATCAACCAGGTGTAATCGCTGAAGAGCTGACTACCCTTGAAAATGCCAGAGGTGAACTCGGCACGGATTCTCAGGGAGAAGAGGCATTGGTTCCCTGTTAAAGTTCCAAATCCTCCAGACTGCTTGAATTCCTCGCTTGCTCACGTTGGTTGCGGTTGATAAATGTTTGGCTAGTGGTTGTGCCGTCTCTAATGGGTCGATAGATATGAAAGAAGAGCTAGATATTCTGGTTCAGGCTCAATACCCCCTCATCTACCTAGTAACTTCCGAAGAAGAGCGGGCGGAGCGAACAATTGCCAATATTGCTCAGACAAAATCCCTGGCTCGGCGCGTCTACATTTGGACTGTCACCCACGGCATAGTCGAGTACGGTCAACCCCGCCATATTACCCAGCACAACACCGTCTCCCCAGAGGCAGCGATTGAATGGGTAGTACGCCAAAGAGAGCCTGGTATCTTTATTTTTAAAGACTTACACCCTTTTATTGACTCACCGGCAACAACGCGGTGGCTGCGGGATGCGATCGCCAGCTTCAAAGGGACACAGAAAATTATCATTCTCATGTCACCCGTTCAGCAAATCCCCATTGAGCTGGAAAAGGAAGTCGTCGTTCTAGACTATCCTTTGCCAGATTTGGCAGAACTGAACCAAGTGCTATCTAGCCAGTTAGAGCAAACCCGTTCTCGCCGCACCACAACTGAAGTTCGGGAAAAACTGCTAAAAGCAACCTTGGGTCTGACGCGGGATGAAGCCGAAAAAGTTTATCGGAAAGCTTTCGTCAAAACCGGGCGTCTGACGGAAACAGAAGTCGATATTATTCTTTCTGAGAAAAAGCAGCTAATCCGCCGCAACGGCATCTTGGAATTTATCGAAGAAGATGAAACCATTGATTCGGTTGGCGGTTTAGAAGAGCTAAAGCGATGGCTGAGACAACGTTCCAATGCTTTTACAGAGAAAGCAAGGGAATACGGTCTGCCCCAACCCAAAGGGATGTTAATCCTAGGGGTACCGGGATGTGGCAAATCTCTCATTGCCAAAACCACTGCCCGCCTCTGGAGTCTGCCACTTCTGCGCCTAGATATGGGCCGAGTGTACGACGGCTCAATGGTGGGGCGCTCAGAAGCTAACTTGCGGAATGCCCTGAAAACGGCTGAATCAATTTCCCCAGCGATTCTCTTTATTGATGAACTGGATAAAGCATTTGCCGGTACTTCTGGGTCTGCTGACTCAGACGGGGGTACTTCCAGCCGCATCTTTGGTTCTTTCCTTACCTGGTTACAAGAAAAAACGTCTCCGGTGTTCGTGATGGCAACTGCCAACCGGGTTGAACGTCTACCGGGTGAGTTTCTCCGCAAAGGACGCTTCGACGAGATTTTCTTTGTAGACTTGCCGACTGCGGAAGAACGCAAAGAGATTTTCAATATTCACCTTAGCAAGCGGAAGCGAGACATTTCTCGTTTTGACCTCGACCAGCTGGCTAAGGTATCCGATGGATTTTCCGGGGCAGAAATTGAGCAGGGATTGGTCGCGGCAATGTACGAAGCTTTTGCCCAAGACCGAGAATTTACCCAGCTTGATATCATCGCGGCAATAAAAGCTACTCTGCCGCTTTCCCGAACCATGAACGAGCAGGTAACGGCCCTGAGGGACTGGGCCAGACAGCGAGCGCGACCTGCTGCGTCCTCCGTCGCCGAGTATCAGCGACTGGAGTTCTAAAAGCTTTCTCCTGCTCCCAACAGGAGGAAAGGCTAGCAGTTTGCTAGCAGTTTGACAAAAAAAGCCGCCCAGTAATGTGTCCAGGCGGCAGACTCACATCCACAAGTTGTCGTTTCTCTTAACTCTCTACTGGAGGAAATCCAAATGTCTCACTTTAGCACTCTGCGTACCAAAATCACCGATGCCGAAATCCTGAAAGCTTCTCTCCGCGACCTGGGTATCAGTGTTAAGACCGAAGCAGATGTTCGGGGTTATAACGGTCAGCGGGTTCGTTCTGACATCGTTGCAGTTCTGGAAGGCGAGTATGACCTCGGTTGGTCTCGCAACAGCGACGGTTCTTTCGACCTGATTGCTGACCTGTGGGGCGTCGCCAAGAAGCACAACCAAACCGAACTGATTAACTCGATTAATCAGAAGTATGCCGTGAACAAGACCTTGGCTGAAGTCAAGCAACGCGGTCTGCAAAATGCCAACGTCAAGTTGGTTGTGCAAAAGTAATTTGTGTGCGCGTTCCCAAGCTATCGGGTTAATCAACTTTAGGTTAGCCCGTTTTTCCTATCACCCAGCTCTAACTAGAGCTGGGTAATTTTTTTATGGGAGTAATGACAGAATAGCGGAGCGATGCGATCGCGTCGCGCCTCAGCAGTAAAATGTCCTATAACCCAGACAAACACCATCGTCGCTCCATTCGTCTCAAGGGATATGATTATGGGCAAGCTGTTGTAAAAGGCGATGTTTGTTAGGAGAAATTGTCGATGGAGTAATACATCCAAATCTCCTATTCGGAGGATTTCGGCATAGAGTATCATGCTTGCTGTTCTTCCAAAACGATCGCATTCCATCACGAATCAAATTGCGATCGCATCCATTAAAAAAGGGTGAGCATTTGCCCACCCTTGTAACTCTAAGCTAAAGCAACAGCAGGTTCAGGCCAACGACCTACCGCTTTGCCAATTACAGACATTTCTAGCATCAGGCGGTCGAAACGCTCTGGTGTCAGAGATTGAGGACCGTCAGAAAGGGCTTTCTTCGGGTTGGGGTGGACTTCAATCATCAACGAGTCAGCACCAGCAGCGATAGATGCCATCGCCATCGCAGGCACATATTCAGACTTACCAGTACCGTGACTGGGGTCAATCATAATCGGTAGGTGAGTCAAAGTTCTCAGAACTGGAATTGCCGATAAATCCAGCGTATTCCGCGCATATTGACGGTCAAAGGTGCGGATACCGCGTTCGCACAAAATCACGTTCGGGTTGCCAGCAGCCATAATATATTCCGCCGCCATCAACCAATCTTCAATCGTCGCCGCCATTCCCCGCTTCAGCAGCACAGGCTTTTCCTGCGCCCCTACTTTCTTCAACAGGGAGAAATTTTGCATATTTCTGGCACCGATTTGGATCACGTCGGCAAATTCTGCCACCACATCCAATTCAGGACTATCCATCAGTTCCGTAATAATGCCCAAGCCTGTCGCTTCCCGCGCCGCCGCTAGCAAATTCAAGGCACTTTCACCGTGTCCTTGGAAAGCATAGGGCGAAGTCCGAGGCTTATAGGCACCGCCGCGCAAAAACTGCGCTCCCGCCGCCTTAACTCGACGTGCGGTTTCAATAATCATTTCTTCGTTTTCGACCGAACAAGGGCCAGCCACAACCACTAAAGGATGGTGTTCGCCAAAAGTGACATTACCGTTAGGCGTTGATACCACAACGTCACTAGCTTCACCGTGACGATAATCGCGGCTTGCCCGTTTAAAGGGCTGCTCAACTCGCAGAACCTGTTCAACCCAAGGGCTAATTTCTTGCATCTGGAGGGGATCTAAGTCAGCCGTCTCACCAACCAGACCTAATACCACCTTGTGCTTCCCAACTATTTTTTCTGGTGTCAGTCCCCAAGTACCGAGTTCGGCGCTAACGCGCTCAATCTCAACCTCTGGAGTGCCAGCTTTCATGACTACAATCATTTTTCCAAATCCATAATTCGGTTGTTTATCTGCCGAATATCTCCTTTTTCAAAAGTCACCAGAGATAATACTTCTCTAGCTTTGCCTAGATAGACCGCCGAGTTTATCTCTCCAGCAAAAAATGAAAATAGCCTGGGGTTCAAACCCCAGGAAAGAGCGAGACCGATGGCAATCGTTCTCTAAACAACTTATAAGTAAAACTCACCTTTGAACTGCTGGTATTTGCGCGGGATTTATGAATCCTTTTGCCCAGCAGAGCGCCATGCTGCTGTCATCCGTCCCCAGTTCGTGGTGAACTCGTTCCAGCCGATTTTACTACCCGGTCTCTCTTCGTCCCAGGAGGCTGAGAGAACCCCGTAACTTAATCCCAGAACGCCCAACCCAAAGAAGCCCATACTCACAAGTACAACTGCGGCGTTGGGCAACTTGAACCAGTGCTGGCTAACCACGACATAACTGACAATAAAAGTCAAAATGCCTAAAGCGCTAGGAATCCCACAAAAAAGAGCCATCCGGCGAGCCATGCGTTTGCTCACCACCTCTGGGACTGCCGAAGATTCGAGCTTTCTTGGAGAAGGCGCTTGACCTTCCGCTTTGGCAGTGCTTGGGGCTGTTGGTTGGTTTTTCGCTGGTTTTTTGCGATTCTTCTTAGCGGGTTCAAACGGTAAGCGATTCCGTTGGGATTCTTCTGAAGACATAAGTTTATCGGCGGTTTAACCGCGAATACCCAGGCGACCAATCAAGGCTTGATAGCGGGGTCTATCTTCCTTTTGCAGGTAGGACAGGAGACGCTTTCTGGTACCAATCATTGTCAACAAACCTCGCCGGGAAGCATGATCCTTCTTGTTGGCTTTGAGGTGAGTGCTGAGACGATTGATGCGTTCTGTCAGCATCGCAATTTGGAGATCCGTCGAGCCAGTATCAGTTTCGTGAACCTGATACTCCGTCATAATTTCGTGTTTACGCTGTTGCGGCAGAGTCATGGATAAAGTCTATTTTTAGAATGCAGCAATCTCTCATATTATCATCTGATTTGGAAATCGGTGATGGAGAATCGGGAATTGCGAATCAATTGGGAATTTCCGATGTCTCTGCCTGTGTCTGTATCTGTGCGCCAGACGCGATATAGGTTGTTTCTACAAGTTGCTTTGCGACTTTGTTTGCGGCTCGACGTTCATCTAACCAGCGTTGCAAAATCAAAGCTGCCGCCTTGCGGTCAATTAGAGGTTTATTTTGGGAGAGCGATCGCCTTTCTGTTTTCAGCAGTTCCTCTGCCTCATAAGACGTGAGCCGCTCATCCATATATTCCAGCGGTAACTGGAGAGCCGCTGCCACTCTTGTCGCAAATTTCTGCACCTGCTGCGCCTGAAATCCTAGGGTTCCATCCATCGCATAGGGTAAGCCGACGACCAGAACTTGCACTTGTCGCTCCTCAACCAGGCGTCGCAGTTGCTCCATATCCCGCTCAAAGGAAGTGCGTTCGATCGTAGCGATTCCGGTGGCAATCAATCCAGTGCCATCGCAACCAGCTACCCCAACCCGCTTTTTACCGACATCCAAACCCAGTGCCGAGATTCTCTCCATTCTCTTCTCCCCGCTCTGTGCGGCTAGCTTTCGTGGCATCAATGGATTGGGAATTTAGCACGATTCCCCCTTTTGGAGGCAACGCTACAGAGGACGATAAATCCTTCTGCGGTTCTACCTGCGGCTTCTTATGCTTTGACTTCAGCCAAGACATCCGCCCCGGTACTGCTTTGCGAGCGGGTTGGAGACCCTGAAGCATTTCCGCCAACTGTAGCCCTTCTAGGGAAATGGGCTTTGCCTCCCGTAGCTTGTGCCACACAGAACGAGACATCAGGAGCGAGTGGGAAATTCGTTCTGCCCCCAATTGTTCCAAATATTCTTCTCGTTCTGGCTGATAGTCGGCTGAAGCCAGTTGTAAGGACTGGGAAGGGTAATCCTTAGCCATCCGAGCCATTTGAGAAAGTAGCTCCGGATATAACCAAGTGTAGGCTGGGTGTACGGTCAACTCAGCGACATGGGGTTGGGAGCCATCTCGGGACAGAAAAATTTGAAAATAGCCAATTGCTGCCTTGCGCTGCGGTTCAAATACGTAACCACTAACGCTAACTGTCTTGCCGATCCATTGCTTCAAGCTGGTGAGAAACCCGCCAGCGAAGCTAGTTTTGAAGTCATGGATGTGACGGTCATAAACTTGGCGTAGCAGCGGTGGCATTGACACCGTATCGAGTTGATAGAGTAACTGGGCATCAGCATTGCTGACTGGGAGAAGATTGGGTAAATCCGGTTCGCGCTCTTGCAGTGACGAAAGCAGCTCTGGAGCGATCGCCCAATAAGTCAGCTGAGCCAAAGGTTGAAACCCATTCTGGCGGTAGAGAGCCAGTGTTGCTTTGTTGTTAACATTGACTTCCAACACCCAGGTACGCGCTTCCAAGATTGACTCGAAGCAATAACGTAAAAGCTGCGAGCCAACTTCCGCCGGTACCCCTGTCTCCAAAACTACCTGCTCAACTCGCCAAGTGCTGCGCGTGCGGTTGAACGGTGAAACCTGGATCGTACCGCGAACTTGGTTATCCTGCTCCGCGACATAAACGCAAAAAGTGTGCTGACAAGGATTGGGAAACCAGCTCAAGAACTTCAGCGGACCAAACCAGGGTCGAATTTGATGAACTTTCCTACCCAGATTGTCCGTTGAGTAAATTTGGTCTCCTGCGTCAAAATCTTCTGCGGCTAGCCGTTCCAGCGCATCTAGATCGCGGTATTGAACGGGACGGATCGCAATTTTGGTTTCTTTAGGCAGAAATGAAGTCATGTTAAGTACATGCGCCATGAAGCCGATAGGGTCGAGCGAGCTGCTCTTGGAGAGCAAGCCCAGCTTAAAAACGCAACCAATAGGTTTTTAGTGAAAAAGCCTTTTAAGTGTTGCTGCCAATATCTTAACTGCTTTCCCCTACTGACCGCCGACCAGGAAGAGCCAAAAGCCGACTGGCGAAGAATTTATTTGATTGTCGTTTTTTTCTTTCTAAGTCCTTCTCTGGAAGTCTGGAGTCCAGCAGCAGCCTTGAACTTCGGAATATTCCAAAGGTTGATCGAGGTCGCTGTGCTAACGGGTGAATTGGACTTCTGACAGGAGATTGGGAGACTTCCAACTAAATTTGGACTCTTAAGCCACGACTAACGACGACAGCCGCACAAGCATGGGGTTATTTGACAAACATTTGTAAACTACTATTAAGAACATACAGAAGTAAGAATTCTGCAATGAAGCAACTTGTCACTGTCGAGCGTTTCTGCCTGATTGGTCATATTGTAACGATGGTTTTTGGACTGGCGGGGCTGGTGCTGGTCGTACCCCATCCTGAAATAATTATGAGTTTAGGGGAGACTGGGCAGACTGCATTCCAGTGGAGTATGGCTTGGGGTGGAGTGGTGAATATCGTCTTGGGAACGGTCGCCGTTGCCATTTATGCCTATAGAAAGTTAGGACTGTGGCACTGGCTGACTTTCATGTTGCCTGCGGTGTGCCTGTCCTTGGGAAGCGAATTGCTGGGAACCAGTACAGGCTTTCCATTTGGGGACTACAGCTACCTGAACGGCTTGGGGTATAAGATTGGTGGACTGGTACCTTTTACCATTCCCTTGTCCTGGTTTTATATGGGATTGGTTTCTTATTTAATTGCCTGCGCGGGTCTAAAAACTCGGCAAAATCCGAGCTTGGTTCGCTATGTAGGTGCGATCGCTGTAGCTGCTATGATGTTCACCTCTTGGGACTTTGCGCTGGAGCCAGCGATGAGTCAAACAATGGTACCTTTTTGGTATTGGGAACAGCCAGGAGCCTTCTTTGGCACACCTTACGGAAACTATGCCGGTTGGTTTGGCACTAGCTCGCTCTTTATCGGTGTGGGAGCAATATTGTGGAGAAAGACGCCAATTTTATTGGATCGTTCTAGGCTAGGTTTCCCGCTCATCATCTATCTAAGTAACTTTGGTTATGCAGCCGGATTGAGCTTGGCAGCTGGGTATTGGATACCCGTCTCCTTGGGCGTTCTGGTCGGTGTCATTCCAACTTTGACCCTCTGGCAAATGGCACAACCCGCAGAGATTCGCGAATCCACAACGGAAACTCCTGCGAGTTTGAAGCCAGAAATTCCAGTGACTCAAGTCAAAGTGGCGGTGAAGTGAACGTCGATTGGTTAACACTCCAGAGCGCACTATCGCTGCTGCTGCTACTCGTTCAGGCACCAGCAGTAGCGATCCTGCTCTCGCGTCTATTGAAAGGGCCGTCTCGGCGATCGCCCGTTCAACCCAATACTGCCACGCCCGAACTCTTAGGTGCTGTCAGTGTCGTGGTTCCGACTTTAAATGAAGCGGAGCGAATTAGCCCAGCGCTGGCTGGGCTAACCCGCCAAAGCTACGAAGTCCGTGAAATTATCGTTGTTGATAGTCGCTCCCAGGATGGAACTCCAGAGTTAGTTAAAGCGGCACAGCAGCAAGATCCCCGGTTTCGGTTAATGACGGACGATCCTTTACCGCCTAGCTGGGTGGGGCGTCCTTGGGCTTTACATACCGGATTTTTGCACAGTAGCGAACAGAGCGAGTGGATTTTGGGAATGGACGCCGATACTCAGGCGATTCCCGGATTGGTTGCCGGTTTGCTCAGGACAGCGAAAGAAGAGGGTTATGACCTGATTTCCCTGTCGCCGCAGTTTATCTTGAAATATCCAGGCGAGTGGTGGCTGCAACCAGCACTCTTGATGACCCTGCTTTACCGATTCGATCCGGCGGGTACAAATACTCAAGATCCGGAGCGGGTGATGGCGAACGGTCAGTGTTTCCTGTGCCGTCGCTCTGTTTTGGAGGCTGTAGGGGGTTATACCAGTGCCCGGAGTTCTTTTTGCGACGATGTGACCCTTGCCCGCAATATTGCCTCCCGTGGGTTTAAGGTGGGCTTTCTGGATGGAGCTAAGGTTTTGAAGGTGCGGATGTATGAGGGGGCAGCCGAAACTTGGAAAGAGTGGGGGCGATCGCTTGACCTAAAAGACGCTGCTTCCAGGGGTCAGATATGGGGGGATTTGTGGCTGCTATTCGCCGTTCAGGGTTTACCTTTACCTGCGTCCTTGGTTTTGCTCAGCTGGCTGCTGATGGGAACTTCGACACTCCCAGTGGTGGCTGCTGTCGGGTTAAATTTATTTCTGCTATTGATTCGGTTTGCGTTGCTACTCGCGATCGCGCCGTCTTATGAAAGCAAAGTACAATCCCCCGGCTTTCGGGGATCGGAAACAGGTAAACGGGAAAGGAACTTTGACTTTTTACTTTTACCTGTTTACTTTTATCTTTCCCCTCTGGCAGATCCTTTGGCCGTGCTGCGGATTTTTCTGTCTGCTATCCGTACTCCTAAGCAGTGGCGTGGTCGGAGTTATGGATAGTTTTGAGTTTTCAAGCAAAGGGGGAATGGGAGTGATGAGTCTTGGATTTTGAGTCATCAGAGAGTTCTTTAAATTCAAAAATCAAAACTCAAAACTCACAACTTTTTCCCACTTCCCCAAAACCAAAACTCATTTAAGAATCGAAATTACTGTTAACCGCATCCACCCGTTCTAGCTGCCAGAGAATTTGATTGCCTTCGCGGCGAACCCGCGACACAATCCAATTGCGCCATCCCCAGTGGTCTCCGCGACTGGTGACAGCGCTGGCATTGACATCCATCAAGTCAGCTAATTCAGAGCTAGTAATTAGGTAGCCTTTAGCAGCAATTTCATCAGCCACGTGGAGAGTTTCTATCAGATTACGCAGCTGGGCGACTCTCACCTCACGGGGCAGATTGTCCTGAGAATCAAGAGCAGATGGAGTAGTAGAATCTACCATGACTAGGCCGAGGTTAGGAGGGTCAGAAGATAAGTCACTCGATTGTATCGTTTTGTTATCAATAGAATTAGTGGCGGGTGAAACAATTGACTCTTCTGCTACGGGTTGTTGCAACGCAGGAGTCTTCCCCGTCGCAAAAGCCCGCGCGATCGCATCGCATCGCTCATTCCCCTCATTTCCTGCGTGACCCCGGACATACCGCCACTCGATCCGGGGAAGATTGAGTTCATCGAGTATTTCCCAGAGGTCTTGGTTGAGGACGGGTTTCCCTTCTGCTGTCTTCCAACCCTTCTTTTTCCAACCTTTCACCCATTTGGTAACACCGTTTTTCAGGTATTCACTATCGGTGTAGAGGGTGATGGGTTCTTGTTGTCCGAGGCCGTTCACGAGTTTCAATGCGCCGATTGCGGCTTGCATTTCCATTCGATTATTAGTGGTTGCCGGATCGGCGTCGCCCATTTCATAGACCGAACCATCGGTGAAATAGACAACAACACCCCAGCCTCCAGGACCTGGGTTGCCGACGCAGGCACCATCGGTATAGATACTTTGGATTGTCCGAGTCAAGGGCATGAAAGTGGTTTTGCGAGGTTGAATGGTTATTGTACAAAAAACGGGCAGCCCCAAGCGAGGGAAAGCTGCCCTGTCAGATTATTCAGGATTCTTCAGAGGGTCGTCCTAAAGATTGCTGGAGTTGCAGAAGGTCTTGCAAAATCTCTTGATGCAACTCTGGAAAATCGGCTTCGGGGAGGCTTGATAGCACCTGTTCGTACTCGATTATGGCTTTTTGGCGCAACGGATTGGGTTCTGGATTCACTTGCGATCGCTCATAGTAAGCATTGCCGATTGCTTGATGCAATCTGCCCCAACCTTCTGGGTTATTGTCTTGAGAAACGTACTTTAAACCTTCCTCGTAGCTTGCCAATTGCCCTTCATCGCCGCGCTGGTTCAAGGCTGGATTATTTTGAGCAACCTTACTTAAGGAACTCAGTAGGGGGTCCAAATTCGCTGAAAGAAGCGCCGATTTGCCGCGACCGATCCAGGAGTCCCAGTCATCCAGTTTGAGTTGCAAAGCTTGGTCGTAGCTGGCGATCGCTTCCTCATATCGAGCTAAGCGGTGTAGGGTCTCGCCTCTTACCATCCAGACTTCTGAATAGTTGGGTTGGAGTTGCAGAACCCGGTCAAAACTAGCCAGCGCTTCCTCATAGCGGTTCAAGTTTTCTAGCGCTAATCCCCGATTGTAGAAGGCTTCTGGGTCGTTTGCTTTAATTTCTACTGCCTTGTCAAAGCTAGCGATCGCTTCTTCTAAACGGTCTAAGTCCTGGAAAGTATTGCCTTGGTTGTTCCAAGCTTCGTAAAAGTCGGGTTTAATTTCTATCGCCCTGCTAAAGCTGGCGATCGCATCTTGCAACTGTCCTAAATTTTTCTGCATCACGCCTCGGTTGTTCCAGGCGATATAGTTATCCGGGCTAATCGCCAAGCAACGATCGTAGCTAGCGATCGCATCTGATAATTCTCCAGCACTGGCTTGCTGATTGCCTTGATTAAACCAAGCTTCGGCTTCCTCTGCACTCGATGGATTTTCTGCTTCCTCGGCGCTGGATGGATTTGCCGCATTGAATTGATTCACCAATGCTTGCACAATGACTTGTGGATCGGTCGTCTCAATTTGCAGTTGCTCGGAAATTTGCTGAAGTAAACCGCTATCCTGTTGCAACATCACCAACAACTCATCCAGGGTGACTGTTTTGAGTTCTCCGCCTTCCTCCCCTTCCTCACTAACTGCGGGGACTTCCTCCTCCGGCGCGTCGAACTCCTCGTATTCATAGATAGAAGAGACGGGTGGGGGGTTTACTGCTCGTGCCGGAGCGTTTCTCGTCAGCAGTTGCATCCCAATATCATAAGAAACTTCCCCGATTTCTCCGCAGCCCACCTGACCAAGCTGCACCATTCGCGCCGCTAACTCATTATTAGGTGCAGGGGAAGCTAATAATCTTTCCCCAAAGCGGTTCAGCCACCCCACCCATAGGGATGATTGACCGCGATCGCCCAGAGACTCAAAAAACCGTAAAACCCGGTCTTGCTGCCAGCCATGCGCGACACCTTCGAGCAGTTGGCTGTACAAAAATTCATAATCTGTATCCGTCAGGGGTTTAGGGGGTTCCGAGCGAACCGAGGCGGGTGTTGGGTTTCGCCTGCCGCCCGTTCCAAATAAACGCTGAAACCACCTTACCAGCGATCGCCATAGTTGCTTGAGCATTTGCTAGAGTCCCCCCGCCCTTACTTTCTCAGATTTTATCTAACGGGCTTGAACAGTTTACTGGCTATTATGAGCTTTTGATCGGTTAACCGTAATGTTTGCTTTCCAGAAAACCACACCAAGTCTCTGAAGACAACCAGAAGGCGATCGCATCCGGTTCGACTAGAGCAACACGTTACACTTTTATCGACACCTCTGTCGCTTATCTGTCTGACGAAACCCTGCCGTGACCTACGAACCCCTACATCATAAGTATCGCCCTCAGACGTTCGCGGATTTGGTGGGACAAGAAGCGATCGCCCACACACTCCGCAACGCCATCCGTACCGAACGGATTGCTCCCGCCTATTTATTCACGGGTTCCAGAGGAACGGGCAAAACCTCCAGCGCCCGGATTCTGGCAAAGTCGCTGAACTGTCTTCAGAATAGTCAGCCGACAGAACAACCTTGTGGCGTTTGTCCTGTTTGTCAAGGAATCGCCAAAGGTTCAGCGCTGGATGTAATTGAAATCGACGCCGCTAGCAACACCGGCGTGGACAATATCCGGGAGATCATCGATCGCGCCCAATATGCCCCCGTTCAGTGCCGCTACAAAGTGTATGTGATTGACGAAGTTCATAGTCTCAGTTCAGCTGCGTTCAATGCCTTGCTGAAGACGCTAGAGGAGCCACCCAAGCACGTTGTCTTTGTCCTGGCGACCACCGATCCGCAGCGGGTGTTACCGACAATTATTTCTCGCTGTCAACGCTTTGATTTTCGCCGCATTCCCTTAGAGGCGATGGTGGAGCATCTGGGAAAAATTGCCCAGTTGGAAAATATCAACATTACTTCCGAGGCGATTACCTTGGTGTCTCAAGTGGCTCAGGGAGGCTTGCGGGATGCGGAAAGCCTGCTCGACCAGCTCAGCCTATTATCCGGTCAAGTGACGGTAGAGGCGGTCTGGGATTTAGTGGGAGCGGTGCCAGAACGAGATTTAATGGAGTTGTTGAAGGCGATCGCTCATTCCGATCCCGAAGCAGTTCTGGAAAAAGGTCGTCACCTCATGGACAGAGGCAGAGAACCGCTGATTGTCCTCCAAAATCTTGCCGGTTTCTACCGCGATTTACTGATCGCCAAAACTGCCCCCAAACGCCCGGATTTGGTAGCCGTGACCGCGCCTACCTGGACTCAGTTGTGCGAATTTGAGGAGCTGGACATCCCGACAATTTTGCAGGGGCAAAAGCACCTTAAGGACAGCGAAGTTCAAATTAGAAATACGACTCAGCCGCGCCTGTGGTTAGAAGTGACGCTATTGGGATTGTTGCCATTAGCTAATAGCGGTCAGCAGACCCGGGCAGGGAGCAGTGTGAATCTGAATCGCCCGCGTGTCGAGCCACAAGAGGCAAGAGTCGATCGGGCGTCCACACCCAACACTCAACACTCAACTCCTGCCCAACCCGCTAAGCCAGTCGTTGAACCCGTTGTTCCTAGTGTTCCGCAGATTCAGCAGGAAGCGCCACCAAAGACGCCCTCAGCGGCGGCACCACCACCAGAACCGAGAGAATCGACCGAACCTCCTGCGCCAGTTTCTCAGCCGGGAGAGGGTACGGATCGAAGTGTCGAACTCGATCGAGTTTGGCAACAGGTGATTAATCACGTCCAGCTATTTGGGACGCAAGAATTTTTGCGTCAACGATGTCGCTTACTAAACTTTAATGGTCGGGAAGCAATCCTGAGTGTCAGTTCAACGGGTTTGTTAAAGTTAGCCCAGACAAAATTGCCAGATGTGGAAGCAGCTTTTTCAAAAACCTTTCAATCTAAGGTAAAAGTCAGCTTTCAAGTTAGCGGGGGGGCTGAGGTGAAGTCTCATCCTGCCTCAAAACCGCCAAACGCTGAAAGGTCTAATTCTTTGGAAACATTGCCCAGTAAAAATTCCGTAGGAGCGATCGCATCTGGGACACCAACTCCTCAATCACCGCCCGTACAGCCTTCTAGGGAAAGCAAGAAAGAGAATGGCGCTAGTAACGATTTAGCACCCCCTTCCAGCAGTCCGCTGCCGTCAAAGATGCCACCGCAGGCGAAGCATGAAGTTAAGAACGGCAGTTCTACAGCTTCCCGAACTCCAGCCGCTACCGCCCAACCACCCGCACCGCCCGATTTAGAGTGGGACGATGAAGTCGCGATCGCTGCCAAACGGCTCGCGGACTTTTTTAAAGGGGAAATTGTCAAGCTGGCTGACGAACGAGAGGAAAATTTGGAGACTTTAGATTTACCATCTCTTTCCGAGATGCCGACGCGCTTGCCACTCGCAGAGATGATTGATTCTGCCGACGAGCTACTCAATGAGTGGCAAGAAGATGATGATGTAGGGTTTTAGACTAAGAACACGGCAGGGCTGCGTCCTATTTAAAATAAGGGACACGGTACTGCCGTGTCCCTTATTTTAAAACTCAAAACTTAAAACTCAAAACTTAAAACTCAAAACTTTCCTCGCTACTGCCTTGATGCACCGTTTTAATCCATTTCAGCCGCTTCGGTCGCACGGACATCCGGGCGGTAGTAGCCGCGATGATTACCATCCAGTGCAACATATAAAGGACACCCCGTAAGGTTTGCAATAGGGTGACGAAAAAGACCGATGCAGTCAATTTCTCTTCTTTATGGGTGCGGCGCAGACCGACGAACATCCCCATCAGAAACAGAATGAACGTCATTCCGGTGATGGGGCTGAGAATCGGCAGACGATTCCGCGCGATCGCCATTAGGCAGTCGGGCACGGCAGCGGCGGGGAGAATATACTGGGTGAGCAAAAACGAGAACACATCAATGCTTTTGAGGGTGCCCATCCGGTTTGAGACCAGCAGACGCCAGTAGTCCAGATAGCGCTGGAATCCCCCTTCTGCCCATCGATTGCGCTGATGCCACAGTGCCCTAGCACTGGTGACGCCTTCCTCATATACGGGGGGAAAGATCAGAAATTCGATATCCCACCGATCCAGGTGTAAGCGGATCGTTAAATCCAAGTCGTCCGTGATGGTTTCCTCATTCCACCCACCGCAATGCTCCAAGGCAGCTCTGCGGACAAATTGACCGTTGCCTCGAAGTTCCCCAATCCCGCCAATGCCAATGCGTTGCTCCTGGAAATAGGAATCCAGTGCCATTTCTGCCATCTGACCGCGAGTCCAGAAATTCAGCGATGGGTTCGCGATCGCTTTTCGCATCTGCACGGCTCCCACCTGTTGCCGCTCAAAACTTGGGCAAACCCGACGCAGCATATCTGGTGGCACTTGGGCGTCGGCATCAAATACCCCGACAATTTCTCCTCGCGTCAGGGACAACACTTGATTCAGCGCTCCCGATTTGCCGCCAACCCCATTCGCACTTCGGCGCAGGACTTTTAACTGGCGATATTCCTTCGCCAGATGCTCTAACACTAGGGGGGTTCGATCGGTGCTGTGGTCGTCAATCACCCAAACTTCATACCGATCTACTGGGTAGTCCTGATTACACAGCATTTTCACCAGGTTGCCAATAACAGCTTCCTCATTTTTAGCTGCCACCAGTAGGGAAACAGAAGGCCATTGGTCTTTTGTTGCTTCCGACAACGGCGCTGGGACTGGTCGGGGTCGCGCGAATACGACGCGGAACGCTTGAATCACCAACAGTCCGGTCAGTCCTAGGACTAACCACGAACCCCAAACAAACAGATGTAGGGCAATGATGCTGCCCCAAATCACCGTTAAGGCGAACGCCGCTTTGCGTCGGCGTCCTGCCAGTCCCTGAAAAAAGTCGCTCTCAAATTCTTCTGTAGAAACTTCATTGATTGCGTCTCTACATTCAGACAACAGAGAATCGAGCGGTTCAAGCTCGTTGTAAGAATCTTTTTCGGGCCAGGAATTCTCCGGCATAGGTTACTTGATTCAACCACCAATACTTATCTACACCCATAAAGAAGCTGGGGATCAGGTAACACCATACCGTACATCCTTCGCACACGGACAGCTTGCCCTGAGATTGGCGGTAGGATTCTACTTCCTCTGACTGGCGATAGAGGTCGTAAAGCTTACCGTTAATGGGAACGCCGGTTTGGGCAAAGTGATAGCAAGGTAGGAGTAGCTTGTCGTCGGGAGAAATCGCAATTACTGCATCTACCGCTTTACAGCGGGGATTTTTCGTATCATTCCCCCCAGCTTCAATGAACGCCAGTGCAGCCTTATTGTATCCGACATTCTTATATTTCTTGGCGGCGGCTTGAATTGCTGCCACCATGTCTGGGGTGGGATTCTTGTTGGAATTGTAGTGGTCGTGGGCGGTGAAAGCTGGGTTGAGCCATACCCTGACGCCTAGGCGCAGACCGAGTTCTGCGACTTCGTTAATGTGCTGATAATTTTGGGCGGTGACGGTGTGGTTGAGAACGGGTTGTTCGCCGAGTTCTTGTGCTAGAGCAACCGACTCAACCAGGGTGTCAAAAATTTTCACTCCCCGCGAATGGTCGTGGGTTTCAGCATCTGCACCATCTAGCGAGAAATTCAAGAAGTCAACTAATCCTTGAATTTCTTTGGCTTTTTTCGGGTAAAGAATTGTATTCGTCGTCATGCTGGTCCAGAATCCCTGCTTTTTGGCTTCAGCGTAAATCTGACCAACATCTGCACGTAGCAGGGGTTCGCCACCCGTAAAGTCTATATACTTCAGACCCAACCGGCGCAAGTCCTTTAAGTTGTGTTGAATCGTGGCAAAGTCAGCTTCTTGGGGTGGCTCTAATGCCCAGATGTTACAAAAATGACATCGGGCGTTGCAGCGATAAGTTAAGTAGTAATTAGCAACTAAAGGAGGCATAGATTTCTCGCGTGAATAATTCCCTAACTTTATTCAGTCAGCGTAAACTAATCGGCAACAGATAGGAAGTTTTACTCAGGAATCGGGGAAAAGGGGAAAAAAATTCGCTACAAAGGGAAAAAAGGGGAAGGAAAACGAAAATTTCTCTACTACTCTTTCCTGCTCTTTCTCCCTCCCACATAGTCCTTAATTCCTTTAATGAATGAATTTATCCTGGGGAGGACGCGGGAACCTGTATATTAAGGTAGAATCACCATTAGCTCCACCGTCCAAGGCTAGAACTCTAAGCTATTGTGTTCCCAATCGGCTGTCAGAGCGCAGAAAATTAGGGACAACGCCCTACTGCCAGTCAGACGGAAATTGAGGAAGATTTAAGACAATGTCAATTGACCAACTTCAGCCTGCAAACCAAGGGGATGTCAGTGTCTACATGCCCTACTACCAGGGCAATAAGCGGAATATGTTGCCCTTGGCAATTAGCCTGTATCAAAAAGGGTCTTTAGAAGGGAATCGCAAAATAGAAGGCGGCGATAGCATTCCTTTTGTTGCCACCTGGTATGTGTCTAGGCTCCCATTGGATTTGACCCGTTGTCGGTTGCAGTTTGATGGAAATGCGGAACTGAGTTACGAAGTGATGATGGCAAATTCAGAGTTAGTCGATTTTTTAATCGATGTAATTATGAATTTCAAGCGCACTCGCACAATCGACTTTTCCCACGCGTTCTATCGTAAGCTGCTACGAGCAGATGGTTGAACACTGTAGAAATGAGGAGTGAGGGTGTGCCAAAAGCGGCTAAATATTTGCTTATCGGGTCAACAGAAGCTTACAGTGGCAAGTCAGCAACGATCTTGGGGATTGCCCATCAGCTGAAAGAAAAGGGGCTGGATATCGCCTATGGGAAACCGCTGGGCACCTGTTTAAGTGAATCGCAAACAGATGCGATGGAGGAGGATGTCCGGTTACTCGCTCAGGTATTGAAATTACCAGAAAATCGAATCAGACCGACTCTGCTGTCTCTGGATGAAGAGACGATTCAAAGACGCCTATCTGGAGAAGACCAGACGGATTACCGTCTGTCTCTGGAGCAGTATCGACGGGTGCCTGGTGCCCCAATGGTTTTATTAGAAGGGCCAGGAACTTTGGAAGAAGGCAGCTTATTCGACTTGTCTCTGGGACAGGTTGCTGAGGCGGTTGATGCGGCTGTTTTACTGGTGGCTCGTTTTCACTCGGTTCTATTGGTGGATGCGCTGTTGTCAGCTAAAAAGCGGCTGGGCGATCGCTTAACGGGTGTTTTGATAAACGATATTCCCGCAGCTAATCTGGAAGCCGCTGAGACGCTCGTACGACCTTTTCTAGAGCGGCAGGGGATTCCTGTGTTGGGAATGTTGCCAAGAAGCGAGTTGCTGCGGAGTGTCAGCGTTCGGGAACTAGTCAGCCAATTGAAGGCAGAAGTTCTGTGCCGTCCAGATCGGCTGGATTTAATGGTACAAAGCTTGACAATTGGCGCAATGAATGTAAATTCTGCGCTGAAGTATTTCCGTAAGGGAACGAACATGGCGGTGGTGACGGGAGGCGATCGCACGGATATCCAGCTAGCCGCCTTGGAAACTTCCACCCAGTGCCTGATCTTGACTGGACAATTGCCGCCACAACACTTTATCCTCAGCCGCGCTGAAGATTTAGAGATTCCGATTTTGTCGGTTGACCTGGATACGCTGACGACTGTAGGAATTATTGACCGTGCCTTTGGTCAAGTGCGGCTCCACGAACCGATTAAGGTCGAGTGCGTTCGCCAGATGATGGCTGAAAACTTCGATATTGAGCGGTTAATGGCGACTTTGGGTTTAGAACCGGCGGTTACGGTGCAGTAAGCGAGTCCGAAGCGTGGTGAATGTTGAGTTCTGAGTTAGGAATCCCTTTAATTCAAAACTCAAAATTCAAAACTTTCAAGAGCGACCAATGACCAAAGTTATCGTCTTCGGCAGCATTAACATGGATCTCGTGGCGCGATCGCCCCGATTGCCAGTTGCTGGCGAAACGCTACGGGGTCATGACTTTTTTACGGCTGCGGGTGGGAAAGGAGCGAATCAAGCGGTAGCAGTGGCGCGGCTGGGGATTCCAACTCAGCTTGTGGGGCGTCTGGGTGCCGATAATTTTGGACGCGAACTCCTCGCCAATCTTCAAGCGTCTGGTGTCGAGACTGGGGCTGTCTTGGTGGATGAGGCGGCTCATTCTGGCGTCGCAGCGATCGCTGTGGGTGGGAGGGGAGAAAATCACATTATCATCGTCCCCGGTGCCAATGGGCGCGTGAACCAGGAGGATGTCGGACGCCTTAGGGATTTGTTACCCGGTGCTGCTGCATTGCTCCTTCAATTCGAGATTCCGATGCCAGCCGTTGTAGCTGCGGCTAGGGCAGCCCGACAAGCCGGTGTCCAGGTGATTCTCGATCCCGCACCTGCTATCGAGATGGGAGATTTTGCGTCTGTTTTATATCCGTTGGTTGACATTATCACCCCCAACGAAATTGAGGCGGGGCAATTGGTGGGTTTTGCGGTGGATGGGCAAGAAACCGCTGCCAAAGCAGCCGCAGCTTTACGTCAACAGGGCGTCGGTACTGCAATTGTGAAACTAGGCGATCGCGGTGTCTTCTGTGCCACACCGGAGGAAACATTCTTCGTCCCCGCTTTCCCCGTTCAGGCAGTTGACACTGTTGCGGCTGGGGATGCGTTTAATGGGGGATTGGCAGCAGCTTTGGCTTCTGGGCGTCCTCTGCGTGAGGCAGTAGTCTGGGGTGCTGCCGCTGGTGCGATTTCAGCAACGATTGCCGGTGCCCAGCCTTCTTTGCCCGATAGAGAGACGTTCGACACATTTCTCAGAGAACGAGGGATTCTATCTCTAAGTGGAACAGGGGAATAGAATAACTAGATTTTTATGAGAAATGGCGTATTTGGTAACAAGAATTCCACCTTTTCAAGGTATATTTAAAAAATGGAAATCTATTTCAAATAAATATTAAAGCTTAGTTCTTCCTTATCAAATTTATTATATCAAAAAAAATTAATAACTTCTAGTGGGTAAAACAAAAAAAATTCCCTGTAGAGTTAAATTTAGAAGTAATTTACTTGGAAATTACTTGCCAATATCCTCATTCCACAACTGGGGATTATTCTGGATGAAATCGCTCATTAACTGCTTGCAATCATCCAGGTTTAAATCAATCACTTCAACGCCGTGAGATTCCATGAATTCCTTGGCACCGGAGAAAGTTGCAGATTCACCGACGATGACTTTTTTAATCCCAAATTGGACAACAGCACCCGCACAGAGGTAACAAGGCATCAAGGTAGAATAAAGCGTTGTATCTTTGTAGCTGCCGATTCTGCCAGAATTGCGTAAGCAATCGATTTCTGCGTGGGTAACAGGGTCGTTGTCTTGGACGCGCTTATTATGTCCTCTCCCGACAATTTGCCCATCTTTAACTAGAACTGAACCAATGGGAATTCCCCCCTCGCTGAGTCCCTGTTTAGCTTCGGCGATCGCATCTGTCATAAAGTCGTCCATAACAGTCTAATTGTCAACAATTTAGTTTGTTTTAGAATACTGCTTTTCTGTGCAAAAGGTTCTGTTTTCAACGCAAAGGTAAGCGTAGAGGTACGCAAAGTTTAGACTTTGCGTACCTCTATTGGTAAGAATAGGGACTATGGGTTTAGTACGCCGGAATGTCCGGGGATGTCTCCTAGCGGTTCACAGCGTCCACCTAAGTATTTAGAGAGAAACTCTTCTGCGATCGCGTAAAAGTGCAGTCGGTTTTCGGGACGGGCGAAACCGTGTCCTTCGTCGGTGTAAAGGGCGTATTCTACAGGCTTATTTGCCTTTTGCATCGCCTCGACGATTTGTTCGCTTTCCGCCTGCTTCACCCGTGGATCGTTAGCACCTTGGGCGATTAGCAAGGGTTTAGTTATGCGGTCAACGAAAAATAAAGGCGATCGCGATTTGAGAAATTCTTCTTCCGTCTCCAAGTTGCCGACCCGATAGTAGAAATTCGCCTTCAGCGGTTCCCAGTAGGGCGGGATACTTTGCATCAGCGTAATCAGGTTACTCGGACCAACGATGTCCACACCGCAGGCAAAGACATCCGGCGTGAAAGTTAATCCCACTAGGGTTGCGTAACCGCCGTAAGAACCGCCCATAATGGCAATCTTTTGCGGGTCGGAGATGCCTTGTTGCACCAGCCAGTTGACGGCATCAATGAGATCGTCGTGCATTTTCGCCGCCCATTCCCGGTTGCCAGCGTTGACAAAGGCTTTGCCGTAGCCGGTGGAACCCCGGAAATTCACTTGCAGCACCGCGTAACCCCGGTTTGCCAACCACTGCGCTTGCGGGTCGTAACCCCAAGTATCTCGCGCCCAAGGGCCACCGTGAACCAGCAATACGGTTGGTAAATTCTGTGCGGTTATTCCTACAGGTGTTGTCAGGTAGCCGTGAATCGTCAAGCCGTCTTGGGCTTGGTAGGAAATCGGTTGCATGGATGCCAGCGACAACCCTTCTAGTGTGGGTTTGTTGCTGAACAGGAGGGTGCTGGTCTTGGAATCTCGATTATAGGCGTAGTAGTAGACCGGGCCGTCATCGGTGAGGAAAGCGACTAGCCAATTTTTGTCGGCAAGGTCACGGGAGGAAATGCCGAACTCTCCGGGACGAATTTGGGCGATCGCTTCAAAATCTGCGGCGATACTTTGGTCAAGTACCTGCCATTCTTGTTTCTCTTTGTAGAAAGAAACCGCCTGGATCACTCGTGTAATCGGGTGAATGACGATGCCGCCTAGATCGTATTGCGGATCTTCGGCAATTACTGTTTCTTCGCGAGTAGTGACATCGAAAGCAATCAGGCGACTAGCGTTGGCATCGTGACTGCCGCTGATATAAAGCGTTTTGCCATCTTCCGAGAAGCTAACGGCACCGCCTTCATCATCTGGTCCCCAGTGACGCAGCGTTTCCCAATCGCCTTGGGTTGTTTCCCGGAATAACAGGTCAGAACCCCCATCAGGAGTTGCAGCGGTGGCGGCACGTACCTGGAATTGGGCGTCTACTGTCCAGCTAACTACATTGCCTGGGTTTTCGGCGTATAAGTCAACCGCACCGTTTGCCAGGTTAATGCGGTAAACATCAAACTTTTGTAAGTCCTTCAAGTTCATCCCCACCAACACTTGATCGGGAAACTTGGGGTCAAGATCCACTGGCTGTGCTTTCACCCCTTGGAATGGCGTTAAGTCGCGGACAATATTGGAGTGAATATTGACCGAATAGAGGTGAAAGTTCTCGTCGCCATCTGAGTCTTGCATATACATCAGCTGGTCGGCGTTATAAGTCCAGAAGAAAATCCGGATGCCGCGCTTCTTATCGGCGGTGAGTTGGCGGTCGTCTTCCTGTCCGACTGTCCGCAACCACACCTGCAAGACATTCTTCTCGTCAGGGGCGATGTACGCCAGATACTTACCATCCGGTGAAAGTCGCGGACTGGTGCGTTCTGGGTTGCCGAAAAGAATCTCGCGGGGAATCAGCGGCGGTAGTTGGGTTGCCGATCGCTCAATAGTTGATTGCATTTTTACCTCTTACTACTCGATCTCCTTATTCTTACTTTGCTCATAGAACTCGCGAATCCCCCAGTATGGTTAACCGACCCGATAAAGCGCGAACTGACAAGTCAGCGCAAGCTATCACGCTTTTGATGTTGGGGAGAATGCGATCGCTTTGGCTGTGACGGGGCGAGGATGCGATCGTGTGCCGATACAAATTAGGATAGCCAAACAGTTGTCTTGACGACGCTTGTGGATTAAATGACATATCATACGACGTAATATATGATGTGTATAATATTGGCACGCTGAGGAAGAATCAATGGCACGTTACTCCTTGAACTTACCGACTCAGTTAAAGCAAGATGCCGAAAAATATGCAGCTTCCCAAGGTGTTTCGCTAAATCAATTCATTTTGTGGGCTGTGGCAGAGAAGGTAGGGGCGCTAAGCCAGCAACTCGACGATCCGGCATTTCCTGAAATTACATACCGTCGCGGCGCTAGCGGTCAGCCAATGCCTTTTCTGCGCGGGAGTGGCTTGCGCGTGCAGACAGTGGTAGTTGCTGCGAAACTTTGGGGTTTATCCCCGAAGGAGATTGCTGCTGAGTATGGGTTGAGTGAGGCTCAGGTGAAGCAGGCTCTAGCTTACTTTGGAGCGCACGCGGCGGAAATAGAGATGGCGATCGCATCTGAAGAAACTCTTGAAGCGGCAAATGTCTAAACCGCTGTTGCACCTTGATGCCGATACATCTATTAAAGCCCTACATCAAGCCTTAATTTCTCGCGGTCACGATGTCACCCGAACACCAACTGATTGGATGCCTTTAGATGCCAGCGATGAGGCTCAGTTATTAGGGGCTACGGCACAAGGACGGTGTATCTTTACCTTTAACATCCGCGATTTTTTGATTTTAGCCGAATACCCCCAACATGGCGGCATTATCCTGGCGGCTCAAAGCAGTTGGACACTCTCGGATTTAATTGCTGCTCTAGATCGCCTGCTGTCAGAGACACACGCATCTGAGTGGATCGGGCAAGTACGCTGGCTGAACCAGTGGCGAACATAAGCGATAGCTTGCGCTGACTTGTCAGTTCGCACTTTGTCTTGGTGAAGGATGCGATTTACTGGGTTTGCTCTGTTCGCTTTACACACGATGCCTGAAATGAACTGGGAGAATTTTGAGTATGATGAAATTACCATACCCAAAACTCATACTGATGCAGAAAGTCACAATCTCTTTAGAAGATGACATCCTGCGATTTGTAGATTTGCAGGCAAAAGGCAACCGCAGCGCCTATATTAATGATCTGCTAGCAGAACACCGCCGCCGTATTTTGGAGGCACAAATGATTACCGCCCTCCAACAGGATGCTAAAGATCCAGAGTACCAAGCTGAAATTGCAGCTTGGGATAGTGTCGCTGGGGATGGCATGAATGCCAGCGAGTAATTTAACTTATCGGCGGGGAGAGATTCGTTGGGTGACGCTCGATCCAACCGTAGGGGCTGAGGCGCAAAAAACCCGCGCTTGCTTGATTGTGCAAAATGACATTATGAACCAATATGGGCTTCTGACAATTGTGATGCCGTTTCGACCGGGAAAGAAGGAAGCCCCCTACGTTGTAAATGTCAAAGCAACACCCTCCAATGGATTAGACCAAGACCGTTTTATTGATGTCGGGCAAATTCGTGCTGTCGATCATCGTCGCGTTTTGGGTTTAGTGGGTGTGCTGAAGGAAGAATATTGGGAACAGATTCGCTTTAGTTTAAATGTGGTTTTGGGGTTTGCGATCTAAAGGTATCAAGGAATTAGATAAAAAATTAGAAGAATGCGATCGCGTTTTTTATTGGGGGAGAATGCGATCGCATCCTTTCATCCAGTTTAGAGAGTCTACTGCAAACCCCTTTCTACAATTGCGCGAATTTCTCTGATGAAATCGGAGGGAGTCTGAATAATCAGCCCACTCTGTACAGCGACTTCCTGGGTAAAATCTTTGGTGTTTAAACTCAACAGACGATCGACATTTGCCAGTACAGCAGCAGCCAAAATTGGAGCATCTTTAGCTTCGATGATAGCTGTCCATCGAGCCGATTCTTCTGACGGTGGGTTAGGTCGAATTTCAGGATCGATAGCAGTCAGAAGTTGGGCAAAAATTGGCTGGGCGACGGGTAATTTTTTGCGGAGGTTGCGATCGCACTCGTCTAATACTTGCTGGGAGATGACCAGCTTAAATAATCCTATTTCAGCCATTGTCAGCACAGCTCGGCTGGCTCCAGTACGAGATCCTGCTCCAGCAATTAAAATACTTGAGTCAGCAAAGACTCTACGCATCTTGTTGTTGCTCTTGCCAGATTGCTTCGCGTTCTGCTTGTATTCCTTCTAGCAATTCAGTCAAGCCTACGCCTTCATCTTCCATAATGGCTATGAATTTATCGGCTAGTTGGGGAACTTGGGGCTGTTTGGGGGTAAGCAACACTATATCGCCTACTTGCAACAGCGTCAGCATATCTCCTTCGGTCAAGTTGAGGTGATCTTGCACTATCTGGGGAACGGTAATTTCTCCTCCTTCCCGCAGACGAATCGGAAATTCTCTGATCTCAACGTCCGTGTCTTGTGAACTTGGTGTCACGACTTTAACCTGCAATGGTTATCAAATTTCCTTATTTTACAAGAGCTGGTTGGAGGAGATGCGATCGCGTTTTGCTGTGGAGGTGGAAGAGTGCGATCGCGTCGTTCCTCTCCCTGCAACCCAGGCGCGATCGTTCCCACCCATCCTTCCCATGCAAAATCCGCATTACGGCAGACGTGGGAAAAACAACACTTGGGTAAAATCGGACAACTTAAGTGCCGAAAATAGGGAAATATGGCAAATCTGACACAAGAAAAGTGTATTGCCTGTCATAAGGATGCGCCACGCGTCACTGAGGCGGATATCGCAGAACTGAAACCAGAGATTCCAGATTGGAACATTGTGGAAGAGGAGGGAGAATCGCGGCTCAAGCGCACCTACAAGTTTGCAGATTTTCAGACGGCGCTAGCTTTCACTAATAAAGTCGGCGAAGCGGCGGAAGCGGAAGGGCATCACCCGGCGTTGCTGACGGAGTGGGGTAAGGTGACGGTGAGCTGGTGGACTCACGCGATTTCTGGTTTGCACCGGAACGATTTTATAATGGCGGCAAAGACAGATCGGATTGCGCCGGAATTTACTCAAAAGTAAGCTGCTGAAACGTTTGGAGCCTGGGCAAACAGTCGGGCATCTTGAGCTGGTCGTACTGAGAAGAAGACTTGAGGATGAGTGAGACGGAGTTAGAAGCGGCACAGCGAGACGCTGAAGCATCAACAACAGCGCTAGCTGTTAGCATTAGCGAAGCGGCTGAGCAGGAAGTAGCGGCACGAAGTGCAGCAGAGGCACATCGGCGCTTTGTCGAGCTAGTGCAAGGACTAGATGCGATTGTCTGGGAAATGGACGCCGTGACGTGGAAATTCACGTTTGTTAGCGATCGCGCTCAAGATATTCTTGGCTATCCGATCGGTCAGTGGTTAGATGAGCCGACGTTTTGGCAGGATTGTTTGCTGCATCCGGAAGACCGCGACTGGTGCGTTAATTTTTGCGTGAGTGCAACCAATCAAGCAAAAGACCACGAATTTCAGTATCGAGCGATCGCATCGGATGGTCGCGTCGTCTGGCTCAAAGATGTGGTGCGCGTGGTCTGCGATGAACAAGGTTGCCCCAAGTTGCTGCGCGGCGTGATGGTCGATATCACCAAGGAGAAGGAAGCTGAGGAAAAAACTCAGCTTCTATTGCGCGAACAGGCAGCACGAATCGAGGTGGAAACGGTGCAAGAAGCACTCCGCAAGAGTGAAGAACGCTACCGTTCGCTTGTGGAAGCCACAGCTCAAATTATCTGGGACACCAAAGCTGAGGGAGAATTTGTCACTCCACAGCCGGGTTGGAATGCGTTTACCGGGCAATCCTACGAACAGCTAAAAGGCTGGGGGTGGCTCAATGCCGTTCACCCAGATGACCAAGCGCATACCGTGCAAGAGTGGTCGAATGCGGTTGCCAATGGCACCCTTTACCAAATCGAGCATCGTCTGCGGCGTTCCGACGGTATTTATAAATATATGAGCGTGCGCGCCGTCCCCGTATTTGAAGCGGACGGCAGCATTCGGGAATGGATTGGCGTTCACACCGATATTAGCGATCGCAAAAGTGCCGAGGAAGCCCTGAAACAGAGCGAACACCGCTATGCCCAGATTCTCGATTCCGTGCAGGATATGGTGTTTTGTAAGGCTCCTGGCTCAGTTGTGGTGTATGCCAACAAAGCTGCCTGCGAATATTATGGAATGACCCTTGAGCAGCTGCACGGCATCACGGATGTCCCCTACAATCAACTCGATTACACTCAGCAGTACCTGCAAGACGATCTGCAAGTCTTCACAACAGGTCAGCCAATCGAGGTTCTGGAAGAGCCGAATGTCCGCGCTGACGGCGAAACTCGCTTCTTCCACACGATTAAATCCCCAATTTTCGATACCAATGGCAACGTTGTGGAGATTGTAGGGGTTTCTCGCGACATCAGCGAACGCAAGCAAGAGCGGGAGATTCGCGATCGCGCTTTAGCCGAAGCCCAAGCAGCCCGTGCTGAACTACAGCGAGTCTTCATGCAAGCACCGGCGGCAATTGCCATCACCCGTGGCTCGAACCATGTCACGGAAACAGTGAACCCACTGTATATGCAGATTGTGGAAAAGCGGGATATCGTTGGTAAACCCGTGCGCGAGGCGTTCTGGGACTTGCAAGGGCAAGGCTTTTTCGAGTTGTTAGACCAGGTTTATACCAGTGGCGAACCTTTTGTCGGCAATGAGATGCGGGCGATGTTCGACCGCAACAGCGATGGCATTCTGGAAGAGAGTTTTTGGAATTTCGTCTACCAACCCTTAGTAGATGCCAATGGTAAAGTCAACGGCATTATGACCCACGCCGTGGAAGTGACAGAACAAGTGCGATCGCGTCAGGAAATTGAGAAGAAGGCGGAAGAACTGGTTCAAATGACCCAAGCACTAGAGCGCAGTAACCGGGATTTAGACCAATTTGCTTACATTGCATCTCATGACTTGAAAGCACCTTTAAGAGCGATCGCTACGCTTTCAGAATGGATTGAAGAAGACCTCGCAGATAAACTGACTGAAGACTCCCGCGAACATCTGAATTTATTGCGGGGACGAGTTCACCGTATGGAAGCTTTAATTAACGGCATTCTGCAATATTCGCGGGCGGGTAGGGTACAACAACAGATAGAGGCGGTGAATGTGTCCTCCTTGCTATCGGAAGTCATCGAACTGCTCGATCCACCGCCGGAAGTGGCGATTGTTGTAGAGTCTATGCCAACGTTGCAAACCGAACGGGTGCCACTACAGCAGGTGTTTATGAACTTGATCGGCAACGCCATCAAGTACGCAAATCGCTCGGATGTGTGTATTCAGGTTAGTGTTCGGGAACTGGGAACATACTACGAGTTCTCAGTCGCTGATAACGGGCAAGGAATCGAACCCAAATACCATCAGAAGATTTGGGGCATCTTCCAAAGACTGGAAGCGAGGGACAAAGTTGAAGGCACTGGCATCGGTCTATCGGTGGTTAAGAAAATCGTCGAAAGTCGCGGTGGACGGGTGTGGGTGGAGTCCGCAGCAGGCGCTGGAGCAACGTTCCGATTCACTTGGAGCTAATTGAAAGCCATCACATAAGCTTCTCGGCGGACGGTATTCGTAATCGTAGCGATCGCTTGATTTTGAGCGGTACTCAGATCCGCACCCCGACTGACAAAAAACTGAGTCAACTGTTCCAGTCGCTGCTGCGTTGCCGGCGTTGCTTCCGAACTGCATCAGGTTCCGCCACTGGTTTCCTCCAGGTTAAATTGAAGGATTGCCAACCAATATAGCCATTTGAATTCATTCATAAACTTTTCTTTTTTCTTTCTTTCTTCCCTTCTTACTTCGCGCCTTTGCGGTTCAATCACACTCTTTTTATGATTGCTAGGGAAGAATGCCAATTTTCGTATAAATAGGGCGAACCAAGCGTCTTATGCCAGGAAGCTGTTTTGTAAATACGAAAGAACCGAGAATACAAAAGATTCCCCCAGCATTAACGTATTGGGCGCACCGATTTGACTTGCTAAAGAACCCGCAAATAAATTTCCTAAGGGAACGACGCCAAAAAAAGCCATCGTGTAGATGCTCATTACCCTACCACGCTTATCATCCTCGACAATGGTTTGGAGAACTGTATTACTAGATGTAAATTGCAAAGTAAAACTCAAGCCAACTAGTAACATCATTAGTAAAGAAAGGCCCAGCACGCGAGACAAAGAAAAACCAATCAATCCCATCCCCATGAAAGCCGGAGAATAAGCAATCAATCTGCCTAAGCCTAAAACATTTTTCCGCGTACTTAAATGAACTGCACCAATTAACGCTCCTACTCCCGCCGCCGCCATCAGAAAGCCCAGGGTTTCAGCGTTGCCATGAAGAATTTGCGTGGCAAATATTGGTGTGAGAACGGTATATTGCATTCCCATAAAACTAACTAACGCTAGCAGCAAGATGATAGAACGAATTGGTGGAAAGCCAAAGGTATACACAAATCCTTCTTTCAATCTTTGCCAAGGATGAGCGTGAGAGACTGCTATTTTACTGGGCTTTACCTTCATTGCTAATAAAGCAGTAATGACGGCAATATAGCTGAGACCATCAATTAAAAAACAGTAACCTGCTCCAACTGAGGCAACAAGCAACCCTCCAATGGCAGGACCAATCAATCGCGCCCCATTAAACATGGAAGAATTCAGCGCGATCGCATTCGCTAAATCATCTTTTCGTTCGATAATTTCTGGTACGAAAGCTTGACGAGTGGGGGCATCAAAGGCGTTAATGATTCCTTGAAATATACTCAAAACAATTAGATGCCAGACTTGGACGATTCCGGTTAGCGCTACAAAAGCTAGCGCCAACGACTGGAGCATGGCGAGGCTTTGAGTAAGGACTAAGAGCCGATGACGAGAGACTCGATCGACTACAACCCCACCAAATGGAGTCAGTATAAAACTGGGAAATTGTCCTGCAAATCCAACTATACCCAGTAATAAGGCTGAATTCGTGAGACTATAAACTAGCCAAATCGTGGCGATTTGCGTCATCCAAGTTCCAACGAGCGAAAGCCCCTGACCGGCGAAAAATAACTGATAGTTTCTCGATCTCAATGCCGGTAAAACTGGCATGAACTTGATGGCGTTTTTTTTCATAAATCTTGGGATTCAGGGGTTGCTTGTAGGTAGTTCTGATTGCCTATCTACTGTCTGTTGGGCTGTTGCTACTAGACCAACACGCTCCTCTAGAGAGGCATCTGTCCTTGGTTCAGTTTGTTGTTATCACTTTTTACCTGCTCGGCAAAGTATTTAATAAGCGGTCATTCCGTATATGTAATATTTGTGAAATTTTTGGTAAACAGCATTTACTTCGTATACGTAATATTTTTAGATGAATCCCTAATGCCGTGCTTCACCCAGTCGGATGAAGATTGCCCCTATCTTCTACAAGCCTTAAGAGAGATTCGCGATCGCTTGATCTACCAATTGAGAAAAATGTTCGCGTTCAGCCATCGGAATCCCTTTCATCGCCTGTTCCCGAATTTCTAGCGCGATTGGCGGCAGGACTTCTTGTAGTTGTTTGCCTGCTTCCGTCAACCAAATGCGCCAAATCCGGCGATCGCGAAGGTCACGTTCCCGACGAATCAGCCCCCGTTCTTCCATCCGATCTAGCACCCCGGTGATCGTGCCTCCGACTTGCTGTAGTTTTTCCCCAATACTGCAAGTGGCTAAGCCGTCTTCTTCCCACAAACAGCACAATACAACCCAGTGAAAGGGAGTCAGTCCCAAAGGCTCCAGCCGTTCCTGAAACTTGCGGCTAAACACCTGGGAGAGCAGTTTGATCCGGTAGCCCAAACTATAGGGTGCCATTACTTCGTGCCATTGCTCAAAAGGCTTGCTCTCAGCAGATGTAGAAGACATTGGTTAATTATTTAGCATACGTAATATTAATTTAGCTTTGTTTCTCGGTTGCTGGCAAGGGAAACCCCGCCAGGATTTGAAAGAGGTTTTTTTAACGCAAAGAACGCAAAGGCGGGCGCAGAGGTACGCCAAGCTAAGGTTAACAGCCGTCACTGTCAAGGGTGTAGCTTTAGCCTGTGGGCATATCTTTACAGTTCGTAATTTTTCTAAACTGGTGATGTAAAGATAGCTTCAGTTTTAGGTGATGATGCTGCGACCGAATCAACGCACTAAGTTAGATGATACCGATGATAAGGAGTTTTACTCCTATCCGCGCTTTGTGACCCACGTAGACGAAGGGTTTATTCAACAACTGACGGATCTATACCGCGATCGCTTGAAGCCGAATACCCGCATCTTGGACATGATGAGTAGCTGGGTTTCCCATCTACCAGAGGAGATGAAATTTGCTCACATCGAAGGACACGGACTGAACGAAGAGGAACTGGCGAAAAATCCCCGCTTCGATCGTTATTTTGTTCAAGATATCAACAAAAATCCGAAGCTACCCCTACCGAATGAAGATTTCGACGCCGTTCTCAACTGCGTCTCGGTGCAGTATCTGCAATATCCGGATGCTGTATTTGCGGAAATTTACCGCATCCTCAAGCCGGGTGGAATCGCAATTATCAGCTTTTCCAACCGGATGTTCTATCAAAAAGCGATCGCTGCATGGCGAGATAGTTCCGAAGCTAGTCGGGTTGAGCTAGTGAAAAGCTACTTCACCTCAGTCCCCGGATTTAGCTCCCCAGAAGTCATTACTCACCAATCCTCCGCGCCGAAGCTCCTACAGTGGATGGGTGCCAGTGGGGGAGATCCTTTCTACGCTGTCATTGCTCACCGCTCTTAAGCGGCAGAACCTCCTCCCCCTTTCTCCACAGGGATTCCGAGGCACCCAATCCCTCCGCTTGATTGGCGCTACACTTCACTTCTCTCTCTCCCTGAAAAAGGGGTTTGGGGAATTCTGATGTAAAGTCTGGCGCAAGTAGAATGTAGGGAAAAGAAGAATTGGGGTTGAGACTTGTCACAGCTTAAGTGAGTGAACCTCTTGAGAATCGCTTAAGTTTCTCCATAGCTAGATGCCAAAAATGTGAAGATGGTGATAAAAATGAAACCTCAAGCTATCAGGAGGCGGTAATGATTTTTCAAAATGGGCGGAGAATTTTCGCAGCGATGTTGCTCTCGATGTTGCTGCTAGTAACTTCTTGTGCAACCCAAACTCCCTCTCGTTACGACCAAGCACAAAAGGAAAGCACTCAAAGGAATGCTCCTCCAGCAGTTGCTAAACAGGCTGAACAGGGAAGCAGCTTTAATAAATTCTTTCCAAAAAGTAGCAGTGGCTTCCAAACTGTACCAGCTCAAGAGAAAAAAGGCTTTGCTGAGTATAAGTTGAAAAAAGACGGCAAGGATGTTGCCATGCTGTCTATTTCTGATACTACTAGCACCCCCACAGCCGCAGCAAAATTTAAGAGCAGCAGTAAAACCATCGCTGGCTATCCAGCGGTTAACCAGGGGAGTAATGGCACTGCTGTTTTAGTAGGCGATCGCTACCAAGTCAAAATTCAATCCCGCGATGCTTCCTTTACTCAGAGCGATCGCGAAGCTTGGCTGCAAAAATTCAATCTCAATGGTCTGTCTCGACTAAAGTAAGTAGTCCTGAGGAATCAGTCATGAGTCATTCGTTTGCAATTAATGACTCATGACTGATTACTGCTGACTACTGATGAATGACAACTGAAAAAACAAGGAGACTACGACTGTGAGCAAATCGATTTTTGAACTGGTTGATGAGCTACCAACCAATAACATCACCACGATGGCTTTGCGATCGCTTGATTTTGTCGTTCCGGGGCAATGGCAAAATATTGTTGGCTTTGACAACACAATTCGTGCTGTCACTGGCGAAACTGATGAAGCGTTAATTCAGCAAATTGGCGAACGCGCCGTCTATCTGTACAACGACAAATCGCAGGGATATCAGCGAGCCATGTGGCTCTATCAAACTGTTGATAGTGCAGATAAAGCTCTCGGTACAGCCGCCTTGGCGAACAAAGTAGGCGAAAAAATTCCGCTTTTCGGTTTTTTAAACAACATCACTCCTAAAGCGGACAAAGCTCAAACGATTGATTTGTGTATAAAATTGGTGGTTGAGTTGGTTGCCTTTTGCCAAATCAACGGCATCCCAGGAGACAGCATTGGAGATTTTGTCGCCTCTTTAGCTGATTATAGTGGCGAATCTTTGATGCGGATGGTGGCTTTAATTAGCTTTGATGGTTTAGTTCCCCTTGGCTCTGACTTCCTCCTCAAAGCTACCTCCGGATTGAATCAAGCGAGTCCCGCAGAGCTAGAAGGAAATCAGACATACCAGCGTGTCAACGATTTGATTCCTGGCGGCAGTCCGGAAGGTAAGCTCAACTTTATCGGTCAAAGTTTCGATTCAGTTAAAGGCTGGATGAGTGGTTTTGTCACCTCACACAATTTAACCCCACAAAAAGTTGTCAGTAACCTGCAAAATTTTGTGGAAGTTTCCGGTGACAAGTTGGACTATCTGGGTGCCTTTCTAGATGTGACAACGAACTATTACGAACACACAGGCACTCAAACCTTGGCTCGTCGCTTGATTGAACGCGCCTCCGCCGAAATTTAAAATCTTCGTGCTGGTATGTATTAGCACTGGTATGTATTAGCACAAGTGTATTTAGCTGCCGGTATTTGCAGATACCGACAGCTTTAATTTTTGTCAATATTTTGTGACTTGTATCACAGAAATCTTTATCCTAAAAGGTAACTAGGTTCAGCCGACATGATATGCAGGGGTAGAGACTTATTTCGCCTCAGCTGTGATGCCGACTCGATGCACTATCTAAATATCTTTAGTGCATCGGAATCACGCATTTAAATCACACATATTTAATGGAGATGTATTGTCATGGCACAGGAAAGCGCTGCCAGTTTGTTCAAAGCAGTTAAAGAAGATCAAGCATTACAAGCAAAACTCAAAGCAACCACTAACCCAGAAACCTTCATCCAGATTGCCCGTGAACGTGGCTATGACTTCACGGTTCAAGAACTGAATAATGAAATCGAGAATTTATCTGAGGAGGAGTTGGCAGCCGTTATCAATCCAGGTATTGGCCCCCGGAGACACCTAACTCCTAGGTAATCTGATTGATTCTTGCCAAAACTACTCAATCATCAATTAAAAATGCAAAATTAAAAACTTGGCATTTTTAATTTCTAATTTTTAATTGATGATGGTGCTAAGAAATATTCATGGTTTTACTGGTGGGAAACGCGATCGCGTCTAAAACACGACCGCACGGTGCAACCTAAGCGGGCGCGTCCAATTGAGCCAGAATTTCTGAGGCTTGGGCGCAAAGCGTGTCGTGACAGTGACCATTACTCCCAATCAGACAACCCCATTGATTCACATCCCCCTGGTTGTATTTGGGGGGAGTGCCATCAGCGTGGGTGAATTGTCCGCCTGCTTCCGTCAAAATTAGCTCTGGAGCCGCCATATCCCAATCTTTGGGAGCAGATTTACCAGACAGAGAGATATAAACGTCTGCTTGGTGGTCGATGATGGTGGCAATTTTGCAGCCGACACTGCCGACATAGTGTTTATTTTTAAACGGCAGGTGTTGCACTAGCTGATTGAAGCGCTCATCTCGATGGGTGCGACTAACGACTAAGGTGAGTTCTTCAAGGGCGTTGCGTTCCGATACGCGAACTGGCTTGGGTTGGCCTTCACGAGTTTCCATATAGGTGCCGCCGCCTTTGGTTGCGTAATACAATTTTCCTGCCTCTGGCAACGCAACCACTGCTAAAATGGGACGCCCTTGGTGCGTTAGGGCAATGTGAATCGCAAATTCACCAGTCCGATCGATAAAATCTCGCGTTCCATCTAGAGGATCAACGATCCAAACCCAAGGTTGCTCTACTGCTGGTGCCTGAGATTTATAGGTTTCTTCGCTTAAATATCCAAAATCTGGGCTGTTTAGAGACGCCTGCAAGTTATAGAGGATGTATTCGTTGACGGCGACATCTGCTGCCGTGACAGGGCCATCTTTTTTGTTTTCAACTTCCAAATCATCGGTGCTACGATCGCCGCGATAGTAAGACTGGAGGATATCGGCGGCACCCCAACCTACACTTCGAGCGATCGCGACAATTTCTTCTAGCCCCTCATATCGGTTTTCGCCCAACGATTTTAATACTGTCACTTTAAGCTTCCTCGGCTGTCGGCACTTGGGTGGAGGCTATCCAGTAGCGGCGACAACTCCACAGCAGCGCAGCGCCAACCGCTATGTAAATTAAACCCCTCACTTCAAAACTAACACCCGCACGACGTAATCCGATACCAATGGTCATCATTGCCACAATTAAAGCAATGGTTTTGACTCCAAACATTTGGAAAATGCTCTTGAACGGGTTTGGTTCCTGTAGTGTTTCTACCCTATTAATGACGCGATTTGCAGTGCGATCGAGAATCAGTTTCCCTTTAATTAGACCAAGACTAAAAGCTGCTGCACCCCACCCCAAATGTTGTCCGTCTAACAATCCCAAATAAGGGAATTTAAACCAGAATACCAACCCCATGCTAAAAAGCCCTAATCCGACTAGCGTCCAAAGGCTACCAGCAATCCAAAGATGTTGTCTGCGGGTCAAACCGCTTTTTTGATAAGTGCTTTCCATTTCTGAGAATTTCTGTCTTAAGCCAGTTGATTTATTATATGCTGCCGGTTCCCTCTCCCAAGTTTAAGATTGGTTAATTCTGATTACTTTGGTGCTGTTTTCTGCATCCATCGACGAGTGCCAAAAAATTGACAGGAATGAGAGGCAATTTTTGCCGCCGATGCGATCGCATCGGCAAAACTTTTCCGTAGGATATAGTTGCAAAAGGCACCGTGAAAAATGTCCCCAGCACCCATCGTATCAACGGGATTTATTTGGGGAACTTCTATCGATCCGCTTGTACCCTGCGAAAGATATTGGATAGGTTTCTCTCCGCCAGTGATAGCGATGTGAGGAATCCCTAGTGCGGATAGATAAGAAAGAACTTCCTGCTGTGCGCGATCGCAACTTGGGGGATGAAAATTTTCCGAACAAATGGCGTAATCTACAAAGGGCAATATTCTTTCAAATCCAGGCTTCCAACTGCCGCCATCTATGACAACAGGGATCTGATTTTCTTTAGCTAATCGGGCAATTTTCTCCCCAACTGCCATTTGGTGCCCATCAATGAGTACAATATCAATTTCCTGTAAAATATTGAGGGGCAGACATTCACCGCTAACTTGTGTTTTCGTCGCATTGATCGAGATCGCCGCGCGATCGCCTGTTGCCTGAGTCGTGATAATAGAAGATACCGGCGGAGGTTCAGATTGGCTAGGTGACAGGTCTATCAGCGTCACTGAGTGACTGTCCAAATCAGTCCGGATCAGGCAATTAATTGGATGAATACCAACTATACCCAAAAGGCTTGCTCGATTGCCCAAATAACTAAAAGTCACGGCTGCATTGGTCGCAGGGCCTCCTGCCGCCACCGTATAGTCAGATGCAACAATTTTCTGATTTTGTTCGGGTAGACCCGTCGTTAAATACACCAGGTCTAAGGTAACTAATCCTACAAAAAGTCCCTGAAAAGCCATTGATTATTTTTCCTGTTCCGACTGACCCAATTCTCTACGGACAAGTGGGTTAAATGCTAGTTGCTAAAATTATTACCGACAACGATTAACACATAAAAATTAACTCAAAAGTTTATCTAGAAAGCCAATTAATTGTGAAATGCAGCAAATTTTTTGGGCATCCTAAAAGTAGCGGGAACCTTTGTTGAACATCCTTGCAGATTAATCAAACCTACCGCTAATCCTTAAGGATTCACGACTAATGCTGCAATTTTTAAAAAATTTAATCTCTCCAAATTGGTTTATTCCCCACGGGCGCGGCTATCTCTGGCAACCAGGGTTAGTCTCGCTGCATATTGTGGCAGATGCGTTGATTGCGATCGCCTATTACTCGATTTCCCTCGCCTTGCTCTATTTCATCCACCAACGACAGGATTTGCCCTTCCGAAGGATATTTTTCCTGTTTGGAGCTTTCATTGTTTCCTGTGGCACGACCCACCTGATGGAAATCTGGACGCTCTGGCATCCAGCTTATTGGCTTTCGGGTGCCGTCAAAGTGATTACTGCTATCATTTCCAGTTACACAGCTGTCGAACTGATTCGTTTGATTCCCAAAGCACTGGCAATTCCCAGTCAGGCACAACTAGAAGCAACGAACCAAAAACTCAGTCAGGAAGTCATCGAACGCCAGCAAGCAGAAGCAGCATTGCGGCATAGCGAAGCTCGCTTTCGCTCAATTTTTGAGGGAGCAGGCATGGGAATCGCGATCGTAGACATGGAAGGTCATGTCGTGACAACGAATCCGGCACTCCAACGGATGCTGGGTTGCAAAGAGGATAATTTGCCAGCAGGATATATTCAAGAAGATACCACTCCGAACGAAGTGGGTTGGGATCGTTACATTAACTTACTCGCCGGAAAATATGACTATTCTCAGATGGCGAAGCGTTATCTGGGAAAGGATGGACATCTGATTTGGGGTCGCGATTGCTATCAAATGGAGCAGCGTTACCTGGGAAAAAATGGGCAGCTGTTGTGGTGCAACATTACTGTTTCCCAAGTGCGGGACGCTGAGGGCAAACCGCAATTTGGCATTCGCCTGGTGGAAGATATCACCGCCCGCAAGAAAGCAGAGGCAGCACTCAAACAGTACCAAGAACATCTAGAAAAAGTGGTGGGAGAACGAACTGCCGAACTCACCAAAGTCAACGAAAAGCTCTCCTGGCAAGCAAACCACGATCCACTGACGGGAATCGCCAACCGTCACGAATTTGAGCAACGTTTGCAGGAAGCGGTGTCAAATACCAGAATGCAAAACCAAGAACACACGCTTTGCTATCTGGATCTCGATCGGTTCAAGATTGTTAACGATACTTGCGGTCATGTTGCTGGCGATGAATTATTGCGTCAAATCAGTAGTTTGTTACAAAGCCGGGTGCGGAGAACTGATGTTCTGGCACGATTGGGCGGTGATGAATTCGCCGTGCTGCTGTACCAATGTCCGACAGATGAAGCATTACGAGTTGCTCAGTCGCTCTTGGAGACCATTCAGGAGTTTCGATTTGCGTGGCAGGATAAAACTTTTACGGTCGGTGTCAGTATTGGTGTCGTGACATTTGACGCCAATTCTTCCAGTTTGTCGGGCGTTGTTAGTGCTGCCGATGCAGCTTGCTATGAAGCTAAAAATCGGGGACGAAATCGCGTGTATGTCTACCAAGCTGACGATCAAAAACTGGCGCAGCAGCACAATGAAGTGCAATGGTTGAGCCGATTGAATCAAGCGATCGCGCAAAGCGGGTCTGTGAAGCTTTTGGCTACTCCTGAAAATACGTTACCAGCCAAGAATCAATTCTGCTTGTACTACCAACCGATTGCCCCTTTGAATGCCGAATTAACCACCGGCGAACATTACGAAGTTCTGCTGCGTTTCGTGGATGACAGAGGCGAGTTGATCCCGCCAATGGCATTTCTCCCCGCCGCTGAGCGATACAACCTAATGCCTGCAATAGACCGCTGGGTGATCCGTACCTTCTTGGCGATGCTTCACCAATCAGAAATTCAGAATTTAGAACCCCAATTTCAGAATTTTGCATCTTACCCTAGGGGAAGGATTCGCAACTCCTTCGTTCCTGGTGCTAGCAATGTTGCCACTTCACCTCCGCTAACACCCTACATCCTTCCTCCTTCATCTTTTCCCCTGTATACTATCAATCTCTCTGGTGCTACCGTTAATGACGACCAGTTTATAGAATTCCTTAAAGAGCAGTTTTCCGTCTATAAAATCCCCCCACAGATGATCTGCTTTGAGATTACTGAAACTGTCGCGATTGCAAATTTGAGTAAAGTCTCAGGGTTAATTAAGGAAGTTAAAGCTTTAGGGTGTCGTTTTGCTTTAGATGATTTTGGCAGCGGGATGTCCTCGTTTGCTTATCTCAAATATCTGCCACTAGATTACTTAAAAATTGATGGAAGTTTTGTCAAAGATATTGCCAATGACCCAATTCATTTAGCACTGGTGGAAGCGATTAACCGCGTTGGGCACGTCATGGGTCTGAAAACAATTGCTGAGTTTGTCACGAATGACTCGATTTTAGAGAAGGTAAAATTTTTAGGAATAGATTATGCCCAAGGTTATGTCATTGCCAAACCCCAACCACTAGAATTCAATTAAAAATGTAAAATTAAAAAGGAAATTGTTCTTTTTTAATTTTACTTGTTAATTTTTAATTGATTTGATGCAAACTGAGCCAAAATTGGGGACACTTTACATCGTCGGGACACCGATAGGCAACCTGGAAGATATGACCTTTCGGGCAGTGCGAATTTTGCAAACGGTGGACGCGATCGCAGCCGAGGATACGCGCCACACGGGGAAGCTGTTGCAGCACTTTCAAATTAAAACTCCCCAGTGGAGTTACCACGAACACAACCAGCAGCAGCGGATTCCAGAGTTGTTGGAACAACTCAAAATCGGGAAAGCGATCGCGCTTGTCACTGATGCCGGGATGCCGGGAATCTCCGATCCGGGCTACGAACTGGTAAAAGCTTGTATCGAAGCAGCCATTTCCGTCGTTCCCATCCCCGGTTGTACGGCTGTCACGACTGCCTTAAGTGCCGCCGGACTCCCCCCAGACAAATTTGTGTTTGAAGGCTTTTTACCCGCAAAAGGTCAAGAACGGCAAGAACGTTTGGAAGCTTTACAAAGCGAAAACCGCACGATTGTATTTTACGAAGCTCCTCATCGGTTGCGACAAACGCTGCAAGACTTAGGGGCTGTATTGGGACTCAGCCGCCAAATTGTACTGGCGCGGGAGTTAACCAAGTTGCACGAGGAATTTTGGCGGGGCACCATTAGGGAAGGAAGCGATCGCTATGCCACCCGCGAACCCCAAGGAGAATTTACCCTCGTCGTTGCCGGTGCCGAGTTAACGATGCCAATGCTGTCGGAAGAGGCGCTAAAAGCCGAGTTACAACATCTCCTGCAAGCAGGAATCTCGCGATCGCAAGCCAGTCGCCAGTTAGCAAAAGCCACCTCTTTTTCCCGCCGCCACCTCTATCAGTTAGCGCTAGAAATTCCGGCTGAAGCTCTAACTGAGGAGAAAGAAGTAGATGAACCCTAAAATTAGTTATTAGCCTTTGGTTTTTAGTTAGTAGCAACATAAGCACTAAGGGCTAAGGAAAAATGACAATTACTCATTACCTCATCTCAATAACAGACTCGATACATAATTGCGTTAGGTTTAGCCCGTGAAAGCTCGATTTTTTCTCTCTAGTTCCTTGCTTTTGCTCATGACACTCGTGGGTTGTAGCACGGCGACGCCGCCAACTCCACAAGCATCCGTTTCACCTACCAGCACAGTGACACCCCAGACAGTACAAGGGTCGCCTAGTCCCACCCCGGCTACGGAATCTCCAAGCCCTAGCCCAGTTTCGGAAACAATTTCTGAAAGCCAAAAAATTTCAGCCACAGGGATTGGCCCGGCTAAGCTGGGAATGACTTTAGGCGAACTCAAAAAAGAGCTGGGTTCAAAAGCTGAATTTAAGGTGCAGTCGCCTTACATCGTGGATTTTGATGCGATCGCTGTCAGCCAAAATGGAAAGGTGCAATATTACATCCTCTACCCAGCCGGGAAACCACTCAGTGATTCGGGTAAAATCGATGCTTTAGTAACCGAAAATTCTAACTATAAAACTGAAAAAGGAGTCGGTCCCGGAACCTCTCTCAAACAAGCAGAGGCAGCCTACGGAGACGCCACCTTGTCTTACAACCTTGACAATGAAGGCAGAGAATACGTCCGGTTTGCTAATCAACCAGCTAAGAGTATCTCCTTCCGTCTTGGAAATGCTAATGATGCAAGCTTGATAGGAGTTTATTCTTCAAAATCAGGATCGGGCGGATTGTCTGAGACAAAGCAATTTAAAGACGCTGCCTCTATTCGCTCAGTTGAAGTGAATTGATAAAGGAACTGCGTTTTAGATTTTCGAGTTCGCAATCCAAATTGTGAACTCCTTAGAGTTATTCCATCTCTGCCAGTAGGCACTTCCAAAAGTTTATTTGTGGCGACCTTTAGGGGAAAGGGTATCGATATTCTCCCTCATCGCTTTTCAATCTATGCATGACCCACATCTCTTGAAATCTGGTAGGGTTGCAGCTAAAGGATTGTGAAACTTATCGGTAATACATAAGCTTTTCGGAAAGCTTAGGAGGTCATGAGTAGTCATTCTTAACGAATGACTACTCACTAATTACTCATCACCTCAGCCGCCCTGAAACACTTCCAAAGAAAACATTTCCGTCATCGTCCGTAAATAAGGTAACAAGATTGCCATATCATCAGCGCTCAGATGGGAGTGCATTGCCCAACCCATTGCCTGAAGCATATCTTGCACCAATTTCCAGCTCACATTTAAGCGAGGATATAACATCACGCATAAAGGAAACAGTTCTCGCTGTACGGAGCGGATATCATGTTCCAAAACGCATAAACACAGATAAACCTGAAACATCTCAGCATCGCGAATGCTAGCGGTTCTGACGACTGCTTCGCTCAGAGATCCGCTGTAAGTGCGATGGTTGGAATGTAGGCGGCAAACCTGATTACAAACCGTTTCGGCAATTTTGCTACTAATCGGTAGAAGATGCTGAACTGCGGCTAAAACTGGAGAATCATAATTATAGTTAGCCGCTGCTGAGTAGGCAGCTCGTAGCGGCATATACATATGATCGTCCATCATTTTTAAGTACGGCATCCACAGCGCTTTCTCTGGCGGCGAAAGCCACTCCAGTAACATCTGACCTGTGTAATGAAACTGCATACTTACAAAGCCGATGGCACGGGGATCGACGTTAGTGTATTTGTCGCGTACCTGCCCAAAGTCACTACCTGCAATCACTGACACCCGTTGTGCTGTAGCTCGCTCAGCATAACCATTCAAAACTTTTTGAAATAAGTAGCGAGTATCGGCAGCAATTTCTAATGGATTGATTAAGTCTGGGTTGATGCCATGACGCCGAATCTCTTCCGATAACAGCGTTTCTGTCTTAGTCCAGGCTCTAGCACTCGCCAAAGTCAGGTTTTGCATTAGCTTGTTCGCTGTGCAAGCTCGACCTTCCTTGGACGTTACTTCTTTTAAAAATTCATTTTGTCTTAGATGCTCGGTATCATAGTCCACTGTAACTGCACGATAGTATTTTCGTGCCCACAGTGCTGCCAGAGAATGAACATTCGATTTTGATGAGTTGCGGATTGCAACGTGAGGAGACTGAACTTTAGCCGGAGCAGATGCTAATGAGGGAGTCATCACAAAATCCAAAATTGTTAAAAAAAGGGAAATTTAGCCATCCAAGGCAATTCAGCCAAGGTTTCTCAATCTGGAAAAATCAAGCTAACACACAGTAGGGTTATCCGGGTCTGTTGCCAAAAATACAAAACTTGAAAATGGTTTTGTATTTTACCAACTTTTTACAAAAGTTATACAAATTCTTTAATTAAGATTGAGTATTCAGTATTTTTACTGATTTCTGACAATCGGAGAACAAATATTTACGAATGTTAACTTAAATCAACGATTCTCATAAATTTGCTGATTTATTTGTCCAGCGGAGGGTTCTACACGCTTTCTTCACTCTGGCTAGCTATTATGTAGTGTTACATTTAAGTAATTTCCTCTACCGGAAGTTACAACCTGAGATAAGAGTTCGGTAAAACTAAGGGTTGTGGTACTGACTCGGCTGCATACAATAATTTTAGTTAGAAACCATAGCCAAAATTATGACTAGACTCTTCATCAAATTAATAGGATTCATCCTGCTTCTGGCTGGAGTTTACTTTTTAGGTAAAAATATTATTTTTGCTAGTCACTACTTCCCTTACTATTGGCGGAACTTACCGGCAATGGGTTCCGTTTTAGCCATTATGGGCGGTGTGATTTGTTTAATGTTTTTTAGAAGAGAAACAGGCAACTTTGGAGCATTTTTGTTGGGTTTAGGAATTGTGCTAGTTTTTATGAGCGGTGGCGTTATTTTAAGACAAACCAGCCTCTGGAACTTCTTTGTCGGATTTGCTGCTTTGGCTGGCGGCTACAAATTGCTCAATGAGGGAAGAATTACTTTTTAAGTTAAGCCGCTTGTTACCGAATCGTCTATTTATGAGTAGAGACGCGATTAATCGCGTCTCTAGTGTTTTATATTGCTGTAATGATTCGTTTTGAGAAGATTTGAGTTTAGCTAGTGAGTGAGTCCCAAAAAAAAGATGCTGAAAGCGATCGCGCTTATTTTCTAATTCTTAGAATTAACGATAAACTCACTAATAATAATGGGCGTCCGGCTGATAATAGCGCTGGGATTTGCTGTTAGTTGCTCTAAGGAATAGGGTTCAATTCCATAGGTTATTACGCGCAATTGTTGCGTGGAGGCATCTACTTCAAACTCAGTCCAGCCATAGACATGAGCCGCCACATAGCTACCTTTAAGCAGGGTAGCATCAATTCCCGAACCTTCCAGCCCTAGAGGATTGTAGCCGAAGGGGATAAGACGGGCATCCACTAAATTTTTGACAAATTCATCCTTCTCGTGGATAGTTGGCAGAGCCTCATAAGCAGCTTTTTCCTCTGATGTGAGGCTGGAAAATCTTACGCTAGTAGGCCCAAACGGCTCATAGAATGCCACCGGACTCGTCATAATGTCAAAGGCATCAACCGGGATCTGAACCCCATCGGGAGACTCTTGATAGGTGAGATTGTTCACCGCTGTGCCATGAAAATCAGCAGAGATAAACACAACATTTTTGATGCAATTTTCCTTGATGAAACGCAGCAGTTGGGTGCGTTCTGCTGCAAAACCTTCATAGCGGTCGTTGGCAACGGGGATGCCCAAATTTTGGATGGGTTCGGGAATCAAAATAAACTTCCAGGTAATGCAGTTATTTTGGGCATCTAGCAAATCCCGTTGTAAGTCCGTAAGTTGTTGTTGACCTAAGAACGTGCGATTTGGCTCAAAAGAACGAGTTAAAAACTCTTTTTCTTGTTCTTTAGTAGGGTTAAAAGAAAGCGGCAAATTAGCATCGCGGAAAGAGCGGGTATCTAGGATGAAAACAGCCGCGTCGCTGCCATAGGTGTTGTAGCGATAAAGCTTGCGCTTATTTGTCGTGCGTTCTTCGCCCGTTTCCCCATAAAATTCATCGCGTAGAGGATGGTATCCCTGAAATGCTTGTAGAGCATTTTTAAACAGTTCGGTATTGTTAATTAACTCGCTACCCGTGCCGAAGCGCCCATTCCGATGAGAGGATGCTAGTGCGCCCCCTGCAAAATTATCATCAACTTCGTGGTCATCAATTGTAGCGAGGATGGAAGTAGAGGCGCGAAGATCCGCCCATGTATTTAACCCGAGACGGGCGGAATAAACTTCGTTGAACTTGATGCGAAACTCGTCAAGGGTAGAAGCGGGTCTGTCTAAATCCGGCGTCTTCAGGTCAGCATAAGCAGTATCGCCATGTGCAACAAAGAACTCTAGTTGACGTTCTGGTACATTAGCGATCGCTGGGTAGGGTGCTAAATCGCCGTGCCAGTCCCCCGCCACCCCGAACCGCAAACCAGCAGGAGTCCCCAACTCAGCGGCGGTACGGAACTGACCACCAGCACACGTTCCAGCAGCGTCGGTGACTCGATAATAATAAGTTGTCCTAGGCTTTAAGTTAGTTAACTCTACCTTTATAGGTTGGTTGGAATCGGTAACTAAGCCGCTGGCAGTGCCAAGAATGGTGCAGAAGTTCGGCTGAATTGAGTATTCAAAGAAAACTGTCCCTTTGGCGGTGCTGCGTGTCCACAAAACGGTTGAGGTTTGTGTTGTATCCCCAGAAGCAACGCCATTAGGTAAGGTAGATAGACTCAAATCAATAGAGGTAAACATAGAGGTTTCCGAACGAGAATCTGATATATATTTTTTCTTCTCTTTAGGAAAGCCCCGTTCCGGAAACCCTCTATTTTTATTTACTTTCAGAAACTTGGAATGATTTTCCTTAACGCGCCCATTGCTGCAAAATGTAATCGTAGAATCGCTCCTTATCTACCTTTTGCATCACCCGAATTTTCCGCCCGCTAGGCTCCACTTTGGTTCGCCCTTGGCTAAGGCCAGTCGTGATAATTATTGTCTCCTCTTCTAACACTTCATAAAACTCCGGATGGGCAAGATAAGCCGTAGCTAAAATATCCCAAAAATAATAATCTTGAGGAATCACCAGCGCATAACATTGCCCTGCTAAATCGGAAATAGGATAGCGCCGCTGTTTACCTAATTGGCACACTACTTCTGATGTCACCGGCACATTGTTAGTCAGGTCTAACGGGCAAAGTACGATGGGGATTGATGTTTCCCAAACTCGATTTGCTGAGATGGGGTCCCAGTAGACATTCCATTCAGCCGAACCATCTTGTCCTGGTTCGATATCGCGGCTAACGTTACCCGGAACATTTAATGCACCTCCCATCCAAACAATTTTCTCGATTTTCCCTTCAATCTCCGGTGCCATATCCAGTGCAGTGGCTACTGTTGTCAAAGGGCCAGTTACCATCAGTGTTACGGGTGAGGGTGCAGATTGGAGCGATCGCACCATAAATTTCTGACCCGATTCTGGCACTAGCGGTGTCTGAATTGTTTCTCGTTCGTTAAGAATTGGGAGATGATCGACAACAAACGAATCGCGGCGAAATAGGCGTGGAAATGGATTGATCCCCCTCACTGTACTTTCTGCCACTGGCACTTCTGAACGCCCCATCAAATCTAAAATCTTGCGCGTAGCACTCACGGCTGGCTGAACATAGCAATCTGCTGGCGTCACAACGATGCCAAGTGGCTGAACGTCATCCATTGTCATCAGCAGCATCGTGGCAAGATAATCATCAACGCCGCCATCGTGATCCATGAGTACCAGTTTTTTGGACATAAATCTCTGCCTGAATTAGGGTCAGAATCAGATACAACGCATTGTGCTAACTTCGCTAATTCTCCCCTCTGAAGTGGAGTTAAAGATAGCGATCGCATCTTCTGTTGCACATGGGTAAGACAACAAATATCTATCCCCATTCTCAGAGATAACACTTGTTTGAGCCAGCACTACAGGGGATATGCTGATTCCCGCAAGGATGCCGATACTGATGCAGATAAGGGGTTGAATAAATGCTGACTTCCAGTGGCTTTTTAGCTTCATAAGAAGCTATGTCAAAATAGCCCACTTTCAAATATCCCTCTTCTGTCACTTTCCGAGTATTCTGAATAAAAGGATTAAAAGAAAAAACTCTGGAAGGTAAGTAGGGCAATGGATGTAGAATTACAAATTCTGAAACATTTAGCAAGAG
>NZ_JACJPB010000006.1:0-19361 GCF_014695825.1 Coleofasciculus sp. FACHB-542
CGGACAGCGATGTCTTTCCGTTTTATGGAGTGGGTGAACGCTAATCGAGATGTATTCTCAGCCTATAAAGCTGCTTTGGGTTTTATTTGGGCTTGAAATCTGTTTAAGTCCCGTTAGTTGGAATCACAAAGTTATCTGTATCGGCTCAACTGTACCGTTATGCTGCTGAGTCTTCGGTAAAGAGGCAACCAAAGGGCTATCTGTCGATGTTCAGGATTGAATTATTTTGAGGTTTCGGTAGGGCGGCAGGTGAAGGGTATCTGCGGAGCGGTTTAGGCTTTATTGTGGTGCTCAGACCCTTTACCAACTTGATAGGAGGACATCAACGTGACTGATGAACAACATTCCCTGCTGAAAGCATCAGACATCAATTCAATGGATGCGTTTGAGTTTCATCATCCGCTTAACCCCAATTCAGAAATTTATTTACGCTTCCTTGGGCGTGCTGTTGGTCTTAAACGCATTGGTGTAACGATTGCTCGTGTACCATCAGGCAAGGAATCCTTCATTTTCCACGCTCACCAAAATGAAGAAGAATGGGTTTACATTTTGTCGGGTCGAGGTATTGCGGAAATTGGAGATGTGGAGTACGAAGTCGAACCAGGAGACTTCATGGGCTTTGGGCTACCTCAACAACCCCATCATCTTCGTAATCCATTCGATGAAGACCTTGTATATCTGATAGGTGGAGAAGCAGGACGCTTAGATGTTGGCGTTTTTCCTCGGCTTGGTAAACGAGTGATTAGGGATGGTGAGTCCGTCTACATATTTGATGAGTCAGCGCTTCAACTTTTTTGGAGCAGCAAGCAATCTACTGAGGATTGATATCTGTTGGAGCGATCGCGGCATAACAACCCTAGTGCAGCGGTCACTTGTGGAGTTAAATAAAGTGTTGGCAACCGCTGACCAAGAGCGTTAGGCTGAAATTTGTTCTAAGTACAGCTAGGGTTCATAGAAAAGACTTGAGGGATCACAAAATGCAAAGCCAGAATATAGATTTAATCCGAACCCTCTTTCAAAGCCGCTTAGCGACTCTTGAGCATCTCTTGAAGTCAGCTCAGACTCATTTTTGTGATGACGAGTCGTTTCTTCAAAAGCGCATTGCAGCTGATATGTTTCCCTTCGGTACACAGATTGCTTTCACCTGCAATCAACCACGCAACTTTGCTCTGTGGTGTGATGGCAAACCTGCGAATAATCTAGAGCCAGACGTCATAGCTCTCACACAGGCATACGAACACATAGCAAACACTAAGGAACTTCTTTTGGGTGTTAACGCTGAAGATGCAAAGCTAGCTGAGGTGACGCGCATTAACTTGAGTCAGGACCTCTACGTCGAGTTATCTGGTAATGCCTACGTGAATGAATTTCTAATTCCAAACTTTTACTTCCATATGGTCACAGCTTACGATATTCTTCGCATGGCTGGTGTACCAATTGGAAAACGAGATTACATGCTGCACTTGGTGCCATTAATCAGAAAGAATGAGGCCTAACTATTCAAATGCAGCGAACGGTCAAGAGTCACTCGCTCTAAATTCGGGATTATTGCCACAGCGTAAACCAGTGCCATAAAGTAACTTAATTAAAAGTTGATAGACGCTGGATAACTTTTGAATAATTGCTAAAACTTCATCTTTTGTAAAAACGGTTGTTAAATAGTTAGATTTCTTTGCAAAAACTGCATCGACTTTCAAATCTAAATCTTGTTTTAATACCTCTTTGTAGAGAAACAAAACAGCATGAACTGCTTGATTTTGCGTTGATGCAGCCACATTTTTATTGACAGCAAGATGTGTTAAAAATTCTTCAATTTCCTTACTTCCCATATCTTTGGGATGGCGCTTATTATGAAAAAGGATATAGCGTCTAATCCAATAGATATAGGTTTTCTCTGTTTGATAAAAATAGTGCTTAAGCCTGATAAAATCTTGCACCTGTTTGAGGAGTTTCTTTGGACGTTATTCCATTGGAAGTTGTGCAGAAAATTCCGTGTATTATCCTAAATAAGAATGTTATACGGAAAATTTCTATATAACATCAAGGGATACACGGAAAAATTCTGTATAATCCTCCCGTAAAGGGTGGTTATACGGAAAAATTTTGTATAATACCTAAATAAACGGGTAAAAAAGAAGTTTTCCGTAGATTCAGACAAGAATCCATTGTAATGCTTGATGTATTAGGATTGAGAAAAAGATTATACGGAAACTTTCCATATAATAAATAGTTAGACACCTCGCAGATACGTTCATCTAAAGGCTGCTGGCGGCGAATTCTGCCATCAGTCTATATACCCTATGCCAGTCAAATTGTAGCTTTAGCAATAGTAGTTAAATCTTCAATAGCTGCTCGTTCGAGGCAAATCGACAATTGCCTGGTATGTATAGAGCTATACTGTGGTCAAATAATACTTGAATGTGTAATTGAATCGGATTATGATCTCTAACTTTCTGAATGAGTTGGCTAAACTTCTTAACCAAGGATGGGTTGGAGCATTAATTGGTCTATTTAGTCTTCTATTAGCTGTATATCTATATCGCTTAAGTCAGGTTTTTCCAAGGCTTGCTGTTCAAATGAGTAATACAAGATTAATTGGAGGGAGGCATGCTGAGCTTCCTAACAACGTAACCATTTACTATCAAAGAGATTTGTCTCAGCCTACAAAAACAGAAGTTTCCCAGCTTACCAAAACAACAATTGTTCTTTGGAATGCTGGGAAAACAACTTTTAGAGGAAATGATATTGTTTCAGGAGATCCATTACGCTTTGAATTTGAATCAAATTCACAAATTCTTGATTCTAAAATCACCCTGGTAACACGGCATGCTAATTTGTTCGCAATTCATGAAGACTCTACAAAATCTTATGTCGCTATCTGTGAATTTGATTTTTTAGATCCTCAAGATGGCGTGCGTATTGAGATTCTTCATACGTCCGACGAACGCCCAACGATGTATGGTACCATCCGTGGATTACCTCAAGGTTGTACTGATTGGGGATCTCTCCCTATAAGAGGTAAACAACTGAACAGTAGGAATGGGAAAAGCAAATTACTTTTGAAAATATTAGGAATCAGTAATTTTCTCCACTTCTTTATGATTATATTCTCTGTATTTATGATTGCTGTTGGTCTTTTTCCTGATCTGTTTCTTACTTTACTACCGAGATTGGGTAGAGTATCACAGACAGAACCGCTGCTTCAGCAAGGTAAGGTTAACTGGACACTTGTCTCTTGTGGGATAGTATACGGTATACTACCAGTTTTGTTCTTATGGTTTGAGCGACGAAGATTTCCGAAAAGGCTTGCCGAATAGCATTTGCACGCAAGAATAATGCTTACCTTTCTCAACTTGAACTCAACTGACAGTCAGTAGGTAGCTTGAAGTATTACTTGCAAATGATTCGGGTGGCTGTGGTCTATTGAGTACTAAGGTAGATGAACTATAAACAAATCTCAATAACATGTAATTCTCCGGTCTAACAATCCCGTTGCACACCGACCGTAAAAATTAGCTGGTTAATACCGAAAGATTGCTGGCGGCGGGTGAACGAGGTCGTTATGCTTCGGAACAAGTAGCGACGTACATCAAGAGGTTATATTTACTCTGCATGCAGCTGCACATAACGTTGTGGGCAGCTTTTTATATATTGGATTTTCTGTATGCTTTGGGTCATGTTAACGATCGCACAATTGGCACCACCGAGAACTCAATTGCAGCTTTCTAAGTAGCCTTGGCGTTGGGGTCTAAAGCTGAGAGCGACGTTTCAGGACAATTTGAAACGCCGCTCTCATTTTTGTCTCCAGCTTCTACCTGCGTTTAGGATTACCGCAGGTTAGCGTAGAGGATGCTAGGCTTAGAAACTCCTTGCAGAGGCTTTCGCTAAGACTGTGCGAAGGTCATAGCGATCGCGGTTCATCACCTTGTCCCACGCTGCCACAAAGTCATTGACAAACTTCTGCTGCGAGTCCACACATCCATAGACTTCCGCCAGGGCGCGGAGCTGAGAGTTTGAGCCGAAGATGAGGTCAACACGGGTAGCAGTCCACTTCAGGTCGCCGGTTTTGCGATCGCTACCCTCAAACTCATATTCATCTTCAGAGGTCGCCTTCCACGTCGTGCCCAAGTCGAGCAGGTTCACGAAGAAGTCATTGGTCAACGTCTCTGGGCGATGGGTAAAGACGCCGTGCTTAGACCCTCCATAGTTCGCACCCAAAACGCGCAAGCCGCCCAGGAGAGCCGTCATTTGAGGGGCTGACAGGGACAGCAATTGCGCCCGATCCACCAGCAACTCCTCAAGCGATTCGCTGTGTTTGCCGCTCGTGTAGTTGCGGAACCCGTCTGCCGTTGGCTCAAGTGGAGCAAAGGATTCCACATCAGTCTTCTCTTGCGATGCATCTGTGCGTCCCGGTGTAAAGGGAACCGTCACGTCATGACCGGCATTTTTCGCCGCTTGCTCAATGCCCGCGCATCCGCCCAGAACGATCAAGTCAGCAATCGAAACCTGCTTCCCGCCAGACTGCGAGCTGTTGAACTTCTGTTGAATTCCCTCTAGGGTTTGCAGCACCGTTGCCAGTTGGGCTGGCTGGTTGACTTCCCAATCCTTCTGCGGCGCGAGACGAATGCGTGCCCCGTTCGCTCCACCGCGCATATCAGAGCATCGGAAGGTCACTGCCGACGCCCAAGCGGTCGAAACCAGTTGGGAGACAGACAGCCCCGAAGCTAAAATCTTGGCTTTGAGAGCGGCGATGTCTTGCTCATCAATCAACTCATGGTCAACTGCGGGGATGGGATCTTGCCACAGGAACTCTTCCTGAGGAACCTCTGAACCGAGATAGCGCGATCGCGGTCCCATGTCGCGGTGCGTTAGCTTGAACCACGCCTTGGCGAATTGCTCTGCGAACTCATCCGGGTTATCGCGGTAACGCTGTGCAATCTGGTTGTAGATGGGGTCCATCTTCATGGACATGTCCGCCGTGGTCATCATGGGGGCGTGCCGTTTCGACGGATCGTGTGCGTCGGGCACCGTACCCGCACCAGCATCGCCCTTGGGCTTCCATTGCCACGCGCCAGCGGGACTCTTCGTCAGCTCCCAGTCATATTTGAACAGGGTTTCAAGATAGCTGTTGTCCCACTGCGTCGGCGTGGGGGTCCATGCGCCTTCGATACCGCTGGTGATCGCATCGACACCGACACCCGTGTTGAAGGCGTTCTTCCAGCCGAGGCCCTGATCGATGATGGTGGCACCCCCAGGATCGGCACCTACGTGCGTCGCCTCGCCCGCACCGTGACATTTGCCAAACGTATGTCCACCAGCGGTGAGCGCGACCGTTTCTGCATCGTTCATCGCCATCCGAGCAAAGGTCTCGCGAATATCGCGCCCTGAGCCGACCGGATCGGGTTCGCCGTCTGGTCCTTCCGGGTTGACGTAGATTAGGCCCATCTGAACAGCGCCGAGGGGATTCAGGAGGACGCGATCGCCTTCGTAACGCTCATTGCCGAGCCAAGCTTTCTCAGAACCCCAGTAGATGTCTTCTTCTGGCTGCCAGACATCCACGCGCCCACCAGCAAAGCCCAACGTTTTGAAGCCCATCGACTCAAGCGCGCAGTTGCCGGCGAAGATCATGAGGTCTGCCCACGAGATTTTCTTGCCGTATTTCTGCTTGATGGGCCAAAGCAACATGCGCGCCTTGTCGAGGTTAGCATTGTCAGGCCAACTGTTGAGCGGCTCAAAGCGCTGGCTACCCGAACCCGCGCCGCCGCGACCATCGCCAATCCGATATGTGCCGGCGCTGTGCCAAGCCATCCGGATGAAGAGCGGCCCATAATGACCGTAGTCGGCTGGCCACCAGTCCTGGGAGGTGGTCATCAGCTCGTAGATATCTGCCCTCAAGGCAGCTAAGTCAAGACTCTTGAATTCCTCAGCGTAGTTGAATTCCTCACCCATAGGATTGGCCTGGGGTGTGTGCTGGTGGAGGATGCTCAGATTCAAATAATTCGGCCACCAGTCTCGGTGTGACGGCCTATGACGAGGCTGAGATTTCTGACCGCCGCCCGTAAACGGGCATCCGCTTCCGCTGCTCATACTATTTTCCTATCAAGATGTGTGGGTCGATTTTTTGATGTATTGCGGGTATTGCCAACAAATAGCACATAGTAATTACTGGAATAATCGATGAACAAATAATCGAAGAGAAATATAATCAACGTTATGATTTGAAACAATGAATTTGTGATTTGCAACAATTAGTTAATTACCAATAAACCAAGAGTGCGATCGCGTTAGCGAAGCGGGACGTAGTCCAGCGCTGCTGCATCCGCCCTACAGCCCTCCCTTGCATCCTACGGCAGGCGTTACCGAAGCGTCGCGCAGATGGCAACTCTATTAGGTTTGTTAAGTCACTACCACGGTGTACTCATTGCGATCGCACTGATTGTTCATTATCGAATTAGATCAAACTTTGCCGAATGGGGATGTTGAGTTTCCTTCTGTCAACCCAACCTATGGCAAGGGGCGATCGCACTAGACGGACAAGAGTGTCAGTTATGATGCAAGTATTGCCTGCCACAGAGAAATATCAACCATTACGATTCGTTGACGCCTAGATAAAGTGGAGCTAAGCGCTATGAAAGATACTGCCCAGATTACGGGTTTTCATGCTCATATCTACTTCGATACCTCCAGTCGTGATGCGGCGGCGCGTGTACGTGAAGGATTGGGCGCGTCTTTTGAAGTGCATCTGGGGCGTTGGCATGACAAGCCCATTGGTCCACACCCAAAGGCAATGTATCAAGTTGCATTCTTACCAGAGCAATTTGGCAAGGTTGTCCCCTGGTTAATGCTCAATCGTGAGGGATTGGATATTCTCGTCCACCCCTCAACAGGCGATGATGTGGGAGACCACACCGATCGTTCTCTGTGGTTGGGAGAGAAGCTAGAGCTGAATATCGAGATCCTAAGGGCGATTGGAATCCGCTAATAATGAGACAGCTAGTGGCGATCGCAGTTGTCTATCTCCCCTAATAAGGGTGTTATGGGGCGATCGCACTCCCATTCACAAAGTGAAGGCTAGCCGCATTTTCACACCTCTCGCCCAGTTCGGTACCTAAACTGAGAGCGATCGCTCAGCATCTGATCGTGTACCAGAAGTTGGTTTCCGTAGGCAATTAGCTTGCTTCATTTGTGAGTTGTGACGGTACACTAAGCTATCTATTTTGTCTTCGAGCGACAGGAACTCCTCATAATATTCCTAGGTTTCATCCGATCAATAATTGATTCTTTGCAACGTGCGATCGCTTCTACTAAAAAGGTACGCAGCTCAGCCCTTCGTAACAAACTTTCAAAAAATAGCTGTAGTACCAGTAAATCTGGGAATACTTATATAGATTACCGAAAGGTACTAGGGAACCTGAAATTCATCCAAAATTAGGAGTTCCGCTCCCTCACCTAAAACTATTTGTCATCGCAGCAAGGAAACTTCCATCAAGATGAGTAAAATTACGCTTTCAGAGCGCGTCCGCTACGGGTTCGATAATTTCATGGCTAGAGGTACTGTTGCTCTGATTGGCGGATTAGCCTTGACCTCTCTAGCCTTTATCTTTTTAATGGGATTCTTGGTCAGCATCACCGGAGTTGCGCCGGAAGGAAGCGATCGCCTTCATCCTCTAGAAGCGATTTGGAGCGTTTTCATGCGGACTCTAGACTCAGGCGCAATGGGCGGCGATACAGGCTGGCTATTTCGGTTTGCGATGCTCTTTGTCACCTTTGGCGGTATCTTCATCATCAGTACCCTAATCGGCATTCTCAGTAGCGGCATTGATACGAAGCTAGAAGACTTACGGAAAGGACGTTCCCGTGTCGTTGAAACCGATCACATTGTAATTTTGGGTTGGTCGCTGCAAGTATTTACCCTCATCTCAGAACTCACCCTTGCTAATGCCAATCGACCCGGTACTTGCATTGTCATTCTCAGTGAAGAGGACAAAGTACAGATGGAAGATACCCTTTCTAATATCTTGGGTAAACGTTCCAAAATTCGCTTAGTTTGTCGCACGGGTAGTCCGAGCAATATTACTGACTTAGGGATGGTTAACGTCCAAACGGCACGCTCAATCGTGATTCTAAGCTCATCCAATGCCCATGCTGATATTCAACTGATAAAAACTCTGCTGGCAATTACCAGTATTCCGCGCAGCGTGTCCCAGCCTTATCACATCGTTGCTCAAGTTCAAGACCCCAGGAGTTCCGACGTTGTTAGTCTAATCGGACGCAACGACATAGAGGTTTTACTGACTAACGATCTCATCTCGCGGATCGTCGTGCAAACCTGTCGTCAATCAGGCTTATCAACGGTTTACATGGAGCTACTTGACTTTAGTGGGAATGAAATTTATATCAAAGCAGAACCAACTTTACAAGGAAAAACCTACGGCGATGCGCTTTTAGCCTACAACGATTCTGCGGTACTGGGAATTAAACACGCTGATGGAACGATCCAGCTTAATCCACCGATCGACAGGTCGTTACAACCCAATGAACAACTTGTTTTGATTAGCGAAGATGACAGTACCATTCATTTGTCGCCACTGTCTGACATTCCAATCGATCGTCAAGCGATTCAAGTTAAAGAGAAAAATGCGATCGCTGCCACAGAAAACACCTTAATTTTGGGATGGAATGACCGCATTTCTACCATTATTCAACTACTCGATCGTTACGTTGCTCCCGGCTCCACCGTTACAGTCGTTGCTGAGTTTCCAGAAGCTGAGGTCGTATCAACTGAATCGCTCAACTTACAACAACAGACTGTGCGGTATTCCCAGGGAAATCCTACCGAGCGTCAGGTATTAGAAAGCCTCGACTTAACTAAATACAATCATGTTCTCGTACTCTGCAATACTGACTTAGAACCAGAGCAAGCGGATGCTCAAATCTTGATTACATTGCTTTATCTGCGGGATATTGCCGATCGCTATAAGTGCAATTTTCAGGTTGTCACGGAAATTTTAGATTTGCGAAATCAAGCCTTGGCACAAGTAGCTCGCCCGGATGATTTTGTCATCAGCGAGCAAATTGTTAGTCGGCTGCTGGCTCAAGTTTCCGAACAGAAAAGCCTCAATGCTGTGTTTGCCGATCTCTTTAGTCCTGAAGGCTCAGAAATTTATCTTAAGCCTGTCGGTGAGTATGTTGCGCTCGATCATCCCGTTAATTTTTACACAGTTGTTGAAGCTGCCAAGCAACGTGGTGAATCGGCAATTGGCTATCGTTGTAAAGCGGATGCTAATAATTCAGGTAGAGCTTATGGGGTGACGATTAATCCCAAAAAAGATCAACTGATTACGTTTACCCCGCAAGATACGATCGTTCTATTAGCGGAAAACTAAATTTTAGTTTCAATCTTTTTGTATTGATGTACGCGATCGCCATTGACTATCTTAAGGATTCCGACCCTATCCTGGGACGACTCATTGACCAAATTGGTGCGTGTCAACTGAACCAGTACGAACTGGAGGGAGACTTGTTCTTTTGCCTATCCCGGTCAATTCTCCACCAACAACTTTCTACCAAGGTGGCTAAAGTAATCCACCAAAGGTTTCTCCAGCTTTACCCAGACACTCTGTTTCCTTCAGCGCAAGATGTCCTCGACACGCCAGATGAAGCCCTTCGCGGCGTGGGGATTTCGCGCCCCAAAATCTCTTATCTTAAAGACTTGGCGCGTCATGCGATCGACGGATTGCCCACGTTTGAGGAGTTGGAAGTCATGGATGATGAGGCGATTATCAAGACTCTGACGCCGATCAAAGGCGTCGGACGATGGACTGTGCAGATGCTCCTGATTTTCCGTCTCAAGCGGTGGGATGTTTTGCCTGTGGATGATTTGGGTGTACGTGCAGGTATTCGGAATCTCTACAATCTTGAGGCACTTCCTGACCGCAAGACTACAGAACGTTTCGGGCAAAAGTGGAAGCCGTATTGCAGTATTGCTTCGTGGTATTTGTGGCGTAGTTTGGAACTAAAGCCAGTTTGAGGATTGCTGGGAAAGGGGAGAAGATGCGATTTCTAAATTTTCTACCCTCTGGTCATCATCTAAATCTCCAAAAAATTTTAGGATAACTCATGAGCATTATTCACGTCCGGCAGATAGAGGCAAAGCTAAAATCACTGTTTAGCGACCTAATAGACCTTAGTGATTATGCAAATAAATCACAAGCAGAGAAAGAATCTGCTTTTCTGACTCGCGCACTTGCTGCATTTGCAATTTTGGTCACAGCTGATATCGCTCCAGAGCAAGCTGCGCTTTGCATAACTGATGGATATGGTGATAATGGAATCGATGCAATTTACTTTGATGAACACGAAAAAATTCTCTTTTTAGTGCAATCAAAATGGCGGCATAACGGTACAGGCAGTATTGAGCGTGGTGATGCCCTAAAGTTTATTAAGGGTGTCAAAGACCTTATTAATGCAGAATTTGAACGTTTTAATGAAAAAGTAAAAAAACGTTCGATAGAGATTCAAGACGCTTTGCTCTTTGCAAATACCCGAATTGCTCTCTTACTTACTTATACTGGACAAGCGCCATTAGGTGAAGATATTTCGCGTGACTTCAATGACTTTCTACGCGATATGAACGATCCTTCGGAGGTTGTGGAATTGCGAGTTCTTCGGCAAGGTCAATTGCATAGCATCATTGCTAGTGGTACTTTAGGGGCACCGATTAACTTTGATGTTGTATTAAGGGATTGGGGACAAACTAGAGAGCCATTCCTTGCATATTATGGTCAGGTATCAGCAGCTGAGGTTGCTGCTTGGGATAAGTATCATCCAAGACTATTTGCGCCCAATATACGCTCATTCCTTGGTACGACGGAAATTAATCAGAGCATTATTGAAACTCTATCATCAGAGCCAGAGAAGTTTTGGTATTTCAACAATGGTATAACAGCATTGTGCGGCACAATCCGAAAGAAACCAATAGGAGGGAGTTCGCATGATAGCGGTGTATTCGAGTGTACCGATGTAAGTATTGTAAATGGGGCACAAACTGTAGGAGCGATTGCAACTGCCAATGCAAAATCACCCGACGGAGTTGCTAAAGCAACTGTCATGGTTCGATTTATCTCGCTTGAAAATTGTTCAGAAGATTTTGCTATACGTGTTACACGGGCAACGAACACTCAAAATCGTATTGAGAAACGAGATTTTGTTTCACTAGATCCAGAACAAGAGCGCTTGCGAACTGAGTTGCAGTTAGAAGGTGTCGATTACGTTTACAAAGCAGGATATAGTCTTCGTGATATAAAGAAGGGCTTTGATCTAACTGAGGCAACTGTTGCACTTGCATGCGCCTATTCTGAACTTAACTATGCTGTACAGGCGAAGAGCGGTATCGGAGTACTTTGGGAGGATGTCTCTAAGGCACCATACAAAGCTCTTTTCAATTCAGGCGTTTCCAGTGTCAGGCTCTGGACACTTGTTCAGATTCATCGTGCAATTGAGGAACAACTAAAGATCGAAAAAAATAAGCGACAAGGTCGAGAGGCAATGTTACCCGTGCATGGTAACAGGTTCCTAGCCAGACAAGTATTTAGATACCTATCCCTTAAAAGCCTGGATGATCCGAAAACAGACGTACAAGATATTCTTGATCGGGTTAAGGAGGTCTCTGCTCGTGTAGTTGAATTGACTATCAGTGCGATTAATGAAAAGTACCCGGAATCATACCTTGCTAATCTATTCAGAAATATCAAGAAATGCCATGACATTGAGAACGTCGTTGATTCACTCTGGTAATAGCAGAACACAAGCTCAGAATTGGTTTGATATTGAGTGTCATTTGCCTTATCGTCATTCTCACTTGTGAGTATGAACAGAGCGATCCCGTAGATTGGTTTTGACTGTACGTAGGCACTGGTGCGATCGCTCATCCTAAAATTCACGAGAACAATATTGCCCAGCCACTCGCAGCATAGCTGCCAAACTTTTTTCCACATCAGCATCCGTCGTTGCCCAAGACGAAACACTAATTCGCATCGCCGTCTGCCCTTGCCAAACCGTACTGCCACACCAACAAGTCCCGTCGGCTTGAATATCAGCAATCACCCGATGAGTTGTTTCTGCATCTCCAAACGATACTAAGACTTGATTCAACACCACATCGTTGAGAATCGGGTAACCAGCAGCTTTCAACTCCTTGGCAAAGTGTCTAGCATAGCGACAGGTACGCTCAATTAAGTCTGCCAAACCAGAACGACCGAGCGATCGCAATGCTGCCCACACTTCAACGCCACGCGCACGCCTCGATAATTCAGGAGTATAGATCTGACGGGTTGCGCTGCTCACTGACGGTGGGTAAATACTCGGCAGTAATCGCCATTGCCGCTTGCAACGCAGAGGCATCGCGAACAAACGCCAACCCGCTATCATATGGCACGTTCAACCACTTGTGAGCATCGGTTGCCCAAGAATCTGCCTCTTCCATACCAGTGGTGAGGTGTGCCAAAGATGGTGCTACTGCTGCCCAGAGTCCGAATGCACCGTCTACATGCACCCAGGCTCCCACTTCCTTGGCGCGATCGCAAATCTCTCTAACTGGATCGCACGCGCCTGTGTTCACATTTCCGACTTGGGTACAGATAATTGCAGGACGAGCAAGGGTGGGAATGGCGTCCGGACGCATCCGCCCCTGTCCATCAACAGGCACTTTCACGACTCGGCTTCGACCTAATCCCAGCAATCCCAACGCTTTCAACAAGCTTGGGTGCGCTTCCGCGCTAACTGCAACCGTAATCGGTGGCGCACCAAACAACCCGTCTGCTTCTACATTCCAACCTTCCCGTTCGAGTACAGCGTGGCGGGCGGCGGCTAATGCGGTAAAGTTAGCAACAGTTGCTCCCGTAACGAAGGCACCACCGCAGTCGGCGGGGAGATGCAGTACGTCGAGGAGCCAGCGCAGAGCTATCTGTTCTAGTAAGGCTGTAGCTGGAGTGATGCGATAGAGTCCACAATTTTGATCCCACGCGGCGGCTAGCCAGTTGGCGGCTAAGGCGGCAGGCAGGGAACCACCCGTGACAAATCCGAAGAAGCGGGAGCCTGCTTGTGCCATTGATGCGGGTGAGCCAACTTCATCGAGCAGTTGCAAGACGAGTTCAGGATCGACAGGCTGATTGGGCAGGGGTTCATCGAATTGGATGAGGTTAGCGATCGCTTCCTGTGTTGGCGCAACGTTCCGAGCGTCTAAGCCTTCAAGATAACGAATAGCGTATTCAGCCGTTGTTTGCAAGAGTTCTCGCATATCCTCTTCCTTCCCTGCACGGGGCTAAACAATCCCGCATAAGCGAGCATAGCGCTACTGGAATGATTTTTGGATGCAACAAGCTGCCGTCGCGCCTAAATAGGAATAAGCTGCTCCTTTTACATGGGTTGTTCAGGCAGCGAGAGGGGTTCTTCAGGCAGCGGGATAAACTCGGTTTCGTGTGGAACCCGCTCAAACCGTCCGTTCTTCCAGTCCGCTTTCGCTTGCTCAATGCGATCAAGGCGGCTAGAGACAAAATTCCACCACTTGTGCCGCTCACCGACAGGTTCACCACCTACCACAATGCAACGAGCGTCGGCTTTCGCACTAATGCTCACGGTCTGATCGGGATTGAGTACGATCATTCGTTGTGGCTCCAGCGGTTCGCCATCTATGCTGAGACCGTTTGTAACGCTGTAGACGGCTTGTTCACTATAGTCCGGAGGCAGCGTGAACTCAGTTCCAGTGGGCAGTTGTACATCGAGGTAAATCATCGGTGAGAACGTTTGAACGGGAGATGTGCGACCATACGCCTGCCCTGCAATCAGTGTGATTTCGACACCCCCATCTTGCCAAGCGGGGATGTCAGTAGCTGAGTAGTGACGAAACCAAGGTTCGGTCTCTTCATGCTCCGAAGGAAGTGCGATCCACGTCTGGATGCCATGAAGCCGTGTTTCGCGACTCCTCCCCGCGTTGGGCGATCGCTCCGAATGGACAATGCCACGACCCGCCGTCATCCAATTAACGGCTCCGGGATGAATTTCTTGAACAACCTTGAGACTATCGCTATGGAGCAGCACCCCTTCAAACAAGTAAGTCAGTGTTGCTAAATCGATATGCGGATGCGGTCGCACATCCATTCCTTGACCCGGTGCAAAGGTAGCTGGGCCGAGATGGTCGAAAAAGATGAATGGTCCAACCATCTGCCGAGTTGCGTGAGGCAAGATGCGCCGAGCCTCAAATCCACCCAAATCTTTAACTTCGGGTTCAAGAACATCACCAATGCTGTTGGACATAGCAAAGATTACCCCGTGATTCTGACCAAAGCCTGATTAATTTTTTAATCTTAGAGCTATATCAGCTTCTTCCTTCTGATTTGGGATACAGATTGTTGATTGCATCTTCTCTACAGCCTGGAACAACTTACCTCAAGTGGGTTATGCCACGTTATTACTAGGAGTTAGATGGCACAGATAACTTTGGTATTCTGAAGTCATTCAAAGCAGTTTTAAAGTGATGACTCAGGTTGTAATTGTTGGGGCTGGACCTGCTGGTGCAACGCTTGCACTGCTTCTCGTCAAACGTGGCATCGCTGTCAAACTGATTGAATCCTCCCGTAACTTCCGCAGAGTTTTTCGCGGTGAGGGATTGATGCCCAGTGGGCTAGATGCTCTAGAGCAGATGGGATTGTCGTCTGTACTAGAGAGCATTCCCCATCGACCTTTGGATGCCTGGGAAGTCCTGATTGAGAACCGATTTCTGTTTCGAGTTGATGAGCCAATCGAACCGGGTGGTAAGCCCTGCACCCTCGTCTCACAGCCAGCTTTCCTGGAAGCCGTGATCGACGAGGCAAAAACTTATCCCAACTTTGAGTTTGTCCAGGGGACTCCCGTGCAGGATTTGCTGTGGAGCGATCGCCGGGTTTCGGGCGTGAAGCTGGGTGACGATCGCTCTATTTGTGCCAATCTCGTTATTGGGGCGGATGGTCGTAATTCCGTTGTTCGGCAGCGAGCCAACTTGCCTCTAGAGCAACAGTCCGGAATCTTTGATATTCTTTGGTTTAAATTGGCCGATAGCTCGCGCTTTGAATCCGAGAATGTATTTTATTCGATTGTTCGCGAGCGCAATGCATTTGGATTGTTTCGCTCTACGTCCGGGAATCTTCAGATAGGCTGGGCACTCCATGACGATGCCCCAATAGACTGGAAGCAAGCCGATTGGCCTGTCGTTTTGGCAGAAGCATCGCCCCCGTGGTTAGCCGAGCATATCCGGACTCATGCAGAAAGTATTGAACGGCCGGTTCTGTTATCCGTCGTCGTCGGGCGTTGTGCGCGTTGGTATGCACCAGGATTACTGTTGCTGGGCGATGCTGTTCACCCGATGTCACCAATTCGCGCCCAAGGCATCAATATGGCTTTGCGGGATGTGATTGTTGCAGCCAATCATCTAGTTCCCCTGTTGCGTGAAGGAGCAACAGATACGGCAATTGATGCCGTCTTGCCACAGATTCAAGCCGAGCGGGAACCGGAAATTATTCGAGCGCAGCAGCTTCAAAGTCAGGAAGCGGCTCAGGCTGAACTACTGCGTAAAAACGCACTGCTGCGATGGGCGGCGAGTCAGCTAGCCCCCCTGCTGGGCAAGGGCGTGAGGCACTCTTGGCTCTCTAGGCAGCGCCAGTTGCGTCAAGGGGTAACGCAGATACAGTTAACTGTGTGAACTACCGCCGCCTGAGATTGGCTTGCCCTGCACCAGCGCTGATTTCAGATCGGTTTCCACCAGTCGATTTACCGTTTCTAATCCCTCGGAGTCATACAGGATAAAGCGGGCGATCGCTTTGACAACGCCAATATGCGGAGCATAATGATAAATTGTCTCGCTACGAGCTTGACGACCATCATCAAACATCCAGTGAGTTGAGCCGTCAACACGCAAGCATTGCTCAAAAGACCCTGCTGTCACCTGTAGGTCTTCAATATCAGCGATCGTTTGCCACACTGTGAATTTTCCAGGACTCGTTGAGCCATCCTGAAAGTACCGAGTAAAACTTGTTGTGATATTTACTTGTGTACCAATTTTGAGCGGATCGGGAAACCAGAGGATGGGGCGATCGAACTCTATATAGGATTGACCATCTGAAAACTCTTCCCGCAGATAGTACAACCCTTTCAAAGGTAGGTAGCACAGAACTTTAGCTGCATTCGTCGCATCAAAATGTCGAACAGTGTCTCCGATGGGTAAGGAAGGTCCGGCTTCAATGCGAGCAATATAATCCCCTCTCCAACGTGGCGGTGCCGTATAGTGCCACTTTGAGCCAATGTTTAGCGGATAGTAAGTGGCTAGGGGATAAACTCCTGTCGTCATGTTTGCAATGCAGGTAAAGAGACAGCCTGTTTGGGCTACCTTAACAGAGACTGCATTATTCGACTTCTGCCCTTGGATAGCAAGGTTATATCTGCGGGAGACTATTCCAAAGGTGAGGTAGGTTGCCAACTCAGACCAGGCTTAAACTCATCTATGAGAAAGTCAATAAAGCATTTAACCTTCGCCGACTGAAAGCGTCCTCGACGGTAAACGACCTGAATCGGTATTGACTCAGGTTCGTATTCTTTCAGGATGACTTTGACCGATTGATTTTGGAGTTCATCACTAAACGACCAGTGAGGGGATGTGCCAATGCCAATGTTTGCCAAGACGGCTTCACGAAGCGCCATCGAGTTATTGACTTGCAGATTTCCACTTACCGTTACCGTCGTTCCTCGAAAATGCCATTCATTACCTGTAGACTGCCTGGTATAAACAATACAGTTGTGGTGCAAAAGGTCGGCTGGTTTTTGTGGCTCTCCAAACTTCTCCAAATAGTCCACCGACGCGACTGCAACAAATCGGAATGTGCCGAGCGGCTGTGAGATTACGTTGGGATCGACAAACTTGCCAATTCTGATCGCTAGATCGATGCCCTCTCCGACTAAATCGACAAAATGGTCAGACATCGTTAGGTCAATCTTGATATCCCCATAGCTAGAGAGAAATCGTTTCAAGCGGGGGAGTACCTGCATCTGCCCAAACGCAACCGAGCAATTGAGCCGTAATAGTCCAGACGGGTTCTGCCGCTTTCCCACACTAGACTCGGCTTCAGATAGTGCTTCGAGAACAAATTGGCAACGCTCATAAAAGCGCATTCCCTCCTCTGTCAAACTCACTTGGCGCGTCGATCGCACCAGTAATTGCACGTCCAGATAGTCTTCCAGTGCAGCAATCTGTTTGCTAATCGTGGGTTGAGTGGTACCCATCTCTCTGGCAACAGCGGAGAAGCTGCCTGTTTCTACTGTTCGCACAAAACTCTTGATGCAGGCGATCAGATCTGACATGGAGATTGATTCTCTTTAAGAATAAGTTATATTCCATTTTGCGGTCTTCTCAAACCAGAAGGAATGAAACATGATTAATGTTATGAGCCAAATCAAGTTTCTTACCTCACAACTTGAGCTAACGAAGAGGACAAAAATCATGATTACAGCAACAGACCTGAAAGCCAATTTTGAAGACATCAAAACCCTGGTTTTACAAGGGAAAGCGATGGAAGCTTTTGAGAAATACTATGGCGAGGATGTGGTGATGCAGGAAAATGAAACGCCTGCCACTGTGGGGAAAGCTGCCAATCGCGCTAGAGAACTGGAGTTCTTTTCTAAAGTGACCGAATGGGGTGCAGCGGAACTGAAAGCGGTTGCTTATGGCGAAGACGTGATTATTTCTGAGTGGTTTGTCGATTACACCCATTCTGAGTGGGGCAACGTCACCCACGATCAAGTGTCTGTACAGAGATGGAAAGACGGTAAAGTGATCCACGAGCGTTTCTATTACGCCGCCTAAACTGCCTCAACGATTTTGATGAATCCGACAACTTGCTAGGACTCGCGAAAACGCTCCGCAGCCTCAATAACCAGTTGTCGGGCTTGCTCCGGTCCGAAGCGACCTTGTGGCTCGAACGTTTTGCCCTTAGCCGCGTTGTACGACACGAAAAAGTGTTCAATCTCGTGGATGAGGTTCTGATTCAGGTCGTCGAGCGTTTTCACGTCATGCTGGTTGCGGGAGTTGGCGGCAACAGCGAGCAAGCGGTCATTGCGATCAGTTTTCCCCTCCTCGGTTTGAAAAGCACCAAAGCCGCCGATGAGCCGCGATGGGACAAGGCAGCCGACGAAGGCAGGCTCCTCCATCAATACCAGCACGTCGATAGCGTCGCCGTCGTCGGCTAGAGTCGAGGGCACGAAACCGAAGTCGTATGGGAAAAATGCGCCTGCTGCCAGTACGCCGCCCAACTTGTACAACCCGTGCTTCTTGTCCCACTCAAATTTGTTACGGCTGCCCTTGGGCGTGTCAATGATGACGTTGAGCGTTTCGGCATCATCTGAGTCAAACGGAGGCAGGTGGAGAGGGTCGGTTGCCATAGTTTACTAGCACGTATCTATTTCTTGCTAGCGATAGCGTTAGCAAAGCGAGGCGTAAGCCTAGCGCTGCTGCGTACTCCGTTGGAGAAGCCGAAGGCTAGCACAGATCGCACTCATCCTATCCCGATCGATCATCTAGTTTTATCGAGCGTAGGACATAGAGTTCGACTTTGATAAAAGTAGTGGTGTTTTTTCAGGAAAATGGCAAACCTTTTACCTCGGAAACGTTCTGTGGTCTTTTTAAGCAAGTAGCTTACTGCTTGACTGGGAAAGCTTGTAACCCCCATATGGCGATCGCTCACCTGATGAATTCTAGGACGAATTCGGCAGATTCTAGAGGGACTAGTTAGCTAATGCCTGGGATAGCTCTGGAAGAGTAGGGGCTTCGTCGGAAGATTCTAGATGGACTGGTGTATTGTCGGTAGACTACAGCGATCGCGCTACTATGCACTCAACTATCCACAACCCAATCTACTTGATGGGCTTCAGTAAGGTCAGGAACTTCTAAGCGATCGCGCATTCGCTGAATCACCGCTTCCGGCACATTAGCAGCGCGAGAATGATTGCGCCGCAGCAATTCTTCCCAAGACACTTCTAGGTAGACAATGCGAATCCGTGCCTGGTAAGCCGAAAATAGATTAATTAACGACGAACGCAGTTGCCGAGAGAGATTTGTCGCATTCCAAACAAACGATTTTTCGGCTCTCATGCATTAGACCTCCTGCATGAATGGTCAAGTAGTGTGCCAGTTCATAATCGAGATTGCACAATAAGGGAGTAGATCAGCAAGACACTGGGGAGTTGGTATGCCGTATACGGAGCTACAATCGCTTTCAGAAGGTGAGTTCAAGCGCTTATGCGGCGTTAGTCGTGAAACCTTTGCTGAAATAGTTGAAGTA
>NZ_JACJPB010000060.1:0-85236 GCF_014695825.1 Coleofasciculus sp. FACHB-542
TTTGGCTCCCCCCTTATTCACCCGAACTCAACTTAATTGAAATCTTATGGAAGTTTATGAAATATGAATGGATAGAGATAGAGGCTTATCGGGACTGGAAAAGTTTAGTAAAGTATGTCAAAAATGTGCTAAAAAAAGTCGGGACCGAATATGTAATTAATTTTGCTTAAGCACTTAGTATTAATTAAATAATGAAAATATGTGCATTTTTTTAAAGCAAATTAACTTTCCATTATGAAGAATTAAATTTAAGTTTATTGAATAATTTTACCAACAAATAGCTTAACTTATGACAATTTTTTGTTCATTGTTAAATTTTAAAATCCCGAAATAAGATGCAGCGACATCTCTACAAATTCAAAGCTATTTAAAGCGTTTTTGTTCGCTGCGGTAGCGGAGCAATTCAGCAACAAAAGCGACAAAACCTGACACAATCATCAGCATCACGCTGAGAGCGTTGATATCCGGTTTAACGCCAGTGCGGATGCGGCTAAAGATTTCTAGGGGTAATGTTGTGGCACCCGTACCGGCAGTGAAGCTAGCAATGAGAAAGTCGTCCATGCTGAGGACAAAAGCTAACAGGCAACCGGAAATAATTGCTGGCATTAATTCTGGAAGCAACACCTGGATAAAAGCTTGTACTGGCGTCGCTCCTAAATCGAGGGCAGCTTCTTCTAAATGGGGGTTTAAACCGCTAATTCGAGAAGAAACCACCAAGGCGACGTAGGCAAGACAAAAGACGACATGAGCTGCCACAATTGTCCACAAGCTCAACGGCATACCAATAACGGCTAAAAATACCAGCGTGGCAACAGCGATCGCAATATCGGGAATAATCAGCGGCAGGTAAGAAACGCCGCGATACAAGGTTTTCCCCGGAAAGGTATAACGGGCTAAACCAACTGCCATTATGGTGCCTAAGACGGCAGCGATCGCTACTGCACACAAAGCCACGGTTAAGCTATTTTGCAGCGCCGTCAGGACGCGGGTGTCCTGAAACAGCTTCAGATACCATTTGAGGGTGAATCCTTCCCAACCGGCGCTATAGGTAGATTCGTTAAAACTATAAAACGTCAGTACCAGAATGGGCAGGTACATATAAAAGAACATCAGCAGTGTGAAAATAACCTGCCAAGAAATACGAGGTTTATCCTGGGACTTCAACATAATCTCTAAAGGGATTTCCTCCTGCTGATGGCTGACGGTGCCTGTCATTCAATTTCACCATTTGTCGGATTTGCGATGCTGAACAGAGCAGCCACTTCGCTACACGCTCTATGCCAACTTTCTTCACTTTACTGGATGCGATCGCGTGTTTGGAAGAGTGCGATCGCGTCTCAAGTCTTATTGTCTCCGTAAAATTTTGATTTTTTGGTATTATTTTATACTGCGTTCTCGTGGGTTAGGGTTATACTTATAGAATGGGAATCTGTGCGTTCAGGTAAATTTATTGCTACGAACCGCGAAGACGCAAAGAGCGCTAAGCAAGAGGGGAAGAGAGTAAAGGCTAAAGAATCTACGCCGACGAACAGACAACCCGAAATCCGAAGAAGTTGAATCTGTCGCCCGTATGATTGTCGTAGCGGCTAGCACAACGGCAGTAATCAGGATTAAACATCCACGAACCTCCGCGTAGCAGCCGGAAAGAATTATTTCCGCCAGATTCCCACGCACTCCCATCAGCAGGCGCACCATGATAATTTTCATGCCAAACATCAGCACACCATTCCAAAACGTTGCCGTGCATATCGTATAGTCCAAAGGCGTTCGGTGGATAACTCCCTACTTCCGTTGTCTGGTGACGATGATGTCCTTTTGGTGCGTAGGCGTAAGTAGAATTTCCGTTGTAGTTCGCTAAATCAGTAGTAATTGTGTCGCCAAAGTGGAATGGTGTATTTGTTCCTGCACGACAAGCATATTCCCATTGGGTTTCACTGGGTAAACGATAGCTCTTGCCAGTTTTTTTCGACAGCCGCGCACAAAATTCTACAGCATCCTCCCAAGATAAGTTTTCTACGGGTCGATTTGTACCTACATATTGAAAGTCAGAGGGATTAGGTTGCATCACTCGCTTGATTGTTGGCAGATTTGCTACTGCTTCCCACTGCGCTTGAGTAATAGTGAATTTCCCCATAAAAAACGGTGCTATAGTTACTTGATGTTGCGGACTTTCTCTACTACTTCGCCCCTTTTCCGTGCCTGGAGAACCTATACGGAAAGTACCACCGGGAATTTCTACCATTTCTAGAGTTACTCCACTGCCTAAGTCTTCAGAGAAATATGTGGCTTGCATTTGACGTCGGTTAGTTTCCCTTCCGTAGGCGTTTACTGTCACCACATCAAAATCAAACGTTTTTAGCGGTGAAGTTAGGGGAATATTCAGATTTGTTGACGCTACAGATGATTTTTGCGGAGTTAATGCATTTATTACGTCTTCAGCTGATTGATACCGCCGTTTCGCACCTCTTTGGATCATCTTATCTAAGACGCTACGCAACTCATCGCTTAGAGGATTTTGTAAGTAACTCTGCCAAACCCAAGCATCCTCATCAGTATCAAATAACTCTAAAGGCCCAACATTAGTTAGCAAATGAATGCAGGTGACGCCCAAACTATATAAATCGCTGGCAAAAACTCCTTTCCCGACTGCTTGTTCTGGTGCAATATATCGAAAGTCACCAATTACTGTCCCAGTTCTAGCTAATGCGGTTCCTGTCGCAAATTTAGCTGCACCAAAATCTACTAACACCAGTTGATTATCAACCTGACGACGAATGATATTCTCTGGCTTAATATCTCGGTGAATTACCTGCTTACTATGCACAAATTCTAAGACGCGCAGCAAGTCTGCCAACAAGCTGCGAATTTCGGTTTCGCTAAAAGCGCCTTGTTGTTCTAATATATGGGCTAAGTTCTGTCCGTTGATAAATTGTTGCACCAAATATTGACGGTTTTCTTCCTCAAAATGGGCTAACAATTCCGGAATCTGCGGATGATTGCCTAATTCTTCTAGCCGTACAGCTTCTTGATGGAATAACTCTGCTGCTTTATTAGCTGTATCCGTACCCTGTTGTATCGGAAAAAATTGCTTAATTACACAAGCTGGTTTGGACGGTTTGGCTTCATCAATTGCCCGAAAAGTCCTACCAAAACCGCCTTTTCCAAGTGGTGCCAAAGCCCGGTAACGCCCTAAAAGTACCAGCTTCGTCCCGCAGTTTTTACAAAATTTGTCATTGTGGGAGTTTTGGCACTTCTGACAGGCGGGATTTAAGCAATAACTCATAAATAATTGGAAACTTGATTTAGCGTAGATTGGGTTAAGGTAAGGAAATCCAACCCCTCTAAACAATTTGATGAGGTTCGTTCCTCAACCCAACTTACAGTTATTCCATACAGTGAATTAGTCAGCGCTTACTGACCAATCAATCATTATTAAATTCAAAAAATACTTTATATGGGCGCACAGATTGCCATTATATAAAACTAGCACTTGCGCCAATACTTGTCTAGTACCTATGGCAAATATTTAACAGAAATTTTAGAGATTTTCTGAAAATAATGGTGCGTTACGCTATTGCCAACGCACCTTCTATATAAGCCTTATTTTTGCGGTGTGCTATCGCCGTATTTAATTAAAAGCGCGATCGCTATACTGACGGCAAAAATTAATACCATACTCAAAGACGAGCCAAATCCCCAATTCTGAGTTGCGCCTAAAAACTGGTTATAAATCAAGCGAGATATCGTCATACTGGAGGCACCGCCCAGCAATTCCGGATCGACAAAATCCCCTAATGTGCTAATAAATACGAGCAAAGAACCCGCAGCAATTCCTGGTAGCGTTTGCGGGACAGTCACTTTCCAAAAAGTGTCAATCGGATTTGCCCCCAAATCCGCAGATGCCTCTAGCAACCGCCGATCCAGTTTTTCTACAGAAGCGTAAAGAATTAACACCATGTAAGGCAAATAGCTGTACCCCATCCCAATAAATACGGCTGAACTCTGGTTCAGCAACTCCAAAGCCGGAAGTCCTAAAGTCGTTAACATCGTGTTCAGGACACCCGTAGGACGCAAGATTGTAATCCAGGCGTAAGAACGCAGCAGCGATGATGTCCATAAAGGCAAGACAAAGCCTAGCAGCAGCAAATTTCGCCACTGTTTCGGTGCCATTTGACCAATCCAGTAGGCAACCGGGAATCCGAGTAAAAGACAAACGATTGTAGTGCCAATTGCAAAGAATAGCGATCGCCCGATTACCTGCAAGTAAACTGGTTGAAACACCAGCGTATAATTATCCAAACCGCTGGGATTCACCACATCCCCAGGCCGGATTCCTGGCACTAAACTCAGCTGAAAAATCACCAGCGTTGGCAGCACTAGCAACAAACCCAACCAGATACCAGCAGGACCCAGCAGCGCCATTGGTTCCAACCACTTCAAGCCTGGGCGTCTGCTGCCCATTAGCACTGGCGATTCTATTCCATCAGAGGAAGTGGGATTGGGGATAGAGGGAGGGGAAGTTGGGGTAGACACGACAGAAAAGAGTTTTGAGTTTTGAGTTTTGAGTTTTGAGTTAGTAATGAAAGATGATTGATATGAAGTATCAATTATTGCTTCAATTCATCATTCAAAACTCAAGATTATTTAATGTTAGCTGCTCGTCAACCGAGTCCAATAGGATTCATAAACTTCGGCAACTTTTCCAAGCGGCGCAACGCCTTCACATTGGGCAAGTACCGCCTCTGCGGGAAATAAAATCTGATTGTTACGGATTTCATCAGGTAGCTGATTGTAGCCAGCTTGATTGGGTGTCGCGAAACTTAAACGTTCGCAAATCTGAGCGGCGACATCAGGTTGAAGCATAAAGTTGATCCAGGCATAAGCTCCTTCTGGATTGGGAGCTGTTATCGGAACGACCAGTGTGTCAGTCCACACCGAAGAACCACTCCGAGGAATTAGATATTGTAAGTTTTTGTTTTCTGGAATAATTTCATTGGCATCGGATGAAAATCCCATTGCCAGCAGCAAATCCCCAGTTAAAATTTGAGTTCTCCAGGCATCAGAGGTGAAAGAAGCGAGGGCCGGTTTGAGCGCCATTAACTTTTCATACGCCTGTTTAATCTGCTGCGGGTCTTTTGAGTTGTAAGAGTACCCCAGCATTTTCAACACCGCACCCATTACTTCCCGAACATCATTCAGCAAGGTCATCCTTCGAGAAAGTGCCTGCTGATTGTCCCAGAGATAATTCCAATCTGCTGGTGGTTGCTTCAGCTTCTGGGTGTTGTAAATGAGACCCGTTGTTCCCCAACTCAGAGGTATGCTGTAGCGGTTTTCTGGGTCATAGACGGGATTCTGGAAGCGGGGAAACAACCGATCCAAACCTACCACGCGGGAGCGATCGATTTCACTGAGCAAGCCCAGTTCCACCATCTTCCTCACCGTATAGTCAGATGGGTAAATAATGCTGTAGTCCCCGCCTCCCAATGCTTGAATCCTGGCTAGCATCGCTTCGTTGGAATCATAGACATCAGCAATGACCTTGATTCCAGTCTCTTTGGTAAAGCGTTTTAACAAATCCTCATCGGTATAGCCAGCCCAAGTGTAGAGATACAATAACTTGTTGTTGGATGCATCAGAGTTGGCGGGTGCCGAGCGCACTTGGGCAAGCGTCCAGCCGCAACCAGACATTGCCAGTCCGAGGGTAGCAGCAGCTGACGTTTGTAAAAACCTACGTCGTGTTGAGTGTTGTGGGTTCGTCCGTTGAGCAGTTGGAGGCACGGGATTCAGCAAAATTGCACGTCAATCGTCAAAATTTAGAAGAGGAAATTAAAAACTATCAAGGTGATTTTTTAGTTTTAATTTTTAATTTCTAATTTCTCTTTAACAGTATCTTACAGATTGCTCTATAAGGAGCGGCTCACCTAGTTTGGGCGTCAGTATTTTGACAGGCAAACATTGGATTTGTAGGGGTTTCTCAAATTTCCAGTCGTCATCCTGACTTTGAGGAGATAGCCCCGGAGTGATTGAATCGGTCGCTGAGTCAATTTGTCAAGTTCTGGGGGAAAGGAGCGCAAAATCAGTGCAGCAAAGGGCTGGCAGTCATCGATGGGAATGAATACTTTTTAATGTTTGGTGGTAGCCGGAAGCGATCGCTTCCGGCGTCTCTAGCCAACGACCAATGGGTTGACCGGGTTCCCCGAAAGCAAGCGATCGCACTGGTCTGACCATGAGATTCTAACGCTTGTTGAAACTGCATTCAGCCCGGTCGCTGCTGGGAATGTCGGGAGACGTACGGGTAACGATCGCTGCATTGGCTCTAGGCATTCATTGCCAGACAATCGGTAGCTGCCCAGTGAGCATAGATAGGAGTATGCAAGGCAGGCTCAATTCCCACAGTATTCATCTGCCGAACCGTTAAGCGATCGCCTGAAAGTAACTCCACCACATAATGAACATGAGTTCCCATGTACATCACGTGCTTCAGACGACCTTCAAAGCAGTTGATTGGCATCGCTGGCGGATAGAGACTTAGCTGAATCTTCTCTGGACGAACGCATACCACAACCTCCTGGACACCAATCTCATCCCAAGGCTCTAACGGCTGCACCACAACTGGCAAACCGCTTTTGGTGACAACTTTGAGCGTTGAGTAGTCAGAAGCTTCAATCCGCCCCTCAAATAGATTGGTATCCCCAATGAAATCCGCCACAAATGGTGTTTTGGGATGCTCGTAGATTTCAGTAGGCGAACCAATTTGCTCAATCTTGCCCCCACGCATGACTGCAATCCGGTCGGAGAGACTTAGCGCTTCCTCCTGGTCGTGCGTCACCATTACAAACGTCAAACCGAGGTCTTGATGTAAATTGGATAATTCCACCTGCATTTGTTTACGCAGCTTCAAATCCAATGCCCCCAAGGGTTCATCCAGCAAAACCACCGCTGGACGATTCACTAGCGCCCGCGCTAAAGCCACTCGTTGCTGCTGTCCCCCAGAAAGCTGGGAAGGAAAGCGGTTAGCATAGGTTTCCATTTTGACCAGCTTCAGCGCTTCTTGCACTCGTTCGGCAATTTCGGTCCTGGGTCGCTTTTTAATCCGCAATCCGAAAGCAATATTTTCCCAAACGCTCAAATGGCTAAACAAAGCATAGCTCTGAAAGACGGTGTTCACCGGACGCCGGTGGGGCGGGACATGGTTCATCGTCTGCCCCTGAATCAGCACCTCTCCTGCCGAGGGAGTTTCAAACCCAGCCATTAAGCGCAAAGTTGTGGTCTTGCCACAGCCAGAGGGGCCTAAAATACTGAAAAATTCTCCTCGGTGGATCTCCAGATCAACCCCCCGGACTGCTGTTTCTCCATTGAATACCTTAAAAACCTTGCGGAGTTCCACATCCAGTTCATTTGTAGTCTCCGGAGAGCGTTGTTCTGCTAAAGAAGTTTGAGACATAGTTGATGATTCCCAGTGGCGATGCCCCACAGAGGTTTGAATTGCTCAACACACGCCGTCGCGTCTGTTTTGTGAAGGCTGAGCCGGTGATGCTTGGTTGAGCGTTGTTGGTTGAGCGTTGATTGCTAACTTTGGTTTATTTTAGCTGTCGGACTCAGTCCGATTGCGATTCGCTTAAAAATTTGCCATTCTTTGATTCGTTGAACCTGAAAAAGTACATGACAAAGTACAAGTGATTCCCGCTCTGTGCTGGATGCTATTTCCACGGCACCCATTTTCAGGACACCTCCAGTTCATCTTATTGAAGTGTGACGGTACACTATGTAGGAGCAATCCCTCTGTGAATTGCCGCCCACTCAAAATACCTTTTGTTTCCCTGTTTAGAGCCAATTTATTCAGCCTCCTGCTATGACCTTAATCGCTCGGTCTTCCTCAATTGGGCGTCAATCCACCCCCCGAACTGTGGGCCGACGTCTCCAATCTGTAATTATCATGTTGCTCGTTACCTTACTCTTGGCGGGTGGGATTGGCGCTCGTTTAGTTTTTTTACAAGTGGTTCAGGGGGAACGTAACCGACAGCTGGCAGAAAACAATCGGATTCGTTTGATTCCCAAACAGCCAGCCCGAGGCACCATTTTCGACCGCAAGGGAAGAGTTTTGGCGAGCAGTCGGCTGTCTCACTCGGTTTTTTTGTGGCCCATCGCCCGCAAGCAGAAGGATTGGCCTGCTACCCTCAGCCGCCTTTCGGAACTGTTAAATGTTCCTGAGAAAGAAATTCAAAAGCAACTAGAAAAAGCCGGTTATACCTCGACCTCGCTGTTACGAATTGCTCGTGACATCAATCCTGCCCAAATTACGGCACTTGAAGAGTACAGGAGCCAACTAGAGGGCGTAGAGGTGGATATTGAAGGGGTACGAAACTACCCCAACGCTGAGGTGGGCGCTCACGTCTTAGGGTATACGGGGGAAATGAACGATGAAGAGCTAGCCAAGATGAAAGATCAAGGCTACCGCTTGGGTGATGTGATTGGTCAGATGGGTGTGGAGGCAGCTTTTGAAAAACCGCTACGGGGAGAATGGGGCGGTCAACAAGTTGAGGTAGATGGTGCGGGTCAAGTGCTGCGGATTCTTGGTCAGAAAAAGGCGAAGGCTGGGAAGGATGTGCAGTTAACGCTGGATCTGGATTTGCAGAAGGCTGCGGAGCGGGCATTGGGCGATCGCAAGGGCGCAATCGTGGCAATGGACCCCAACAATGGGGCAATTTTGGCAATGGTCAGCCGCCCAGGCTTCGATCCCAACGTTTTCTCTAAGCGGATCACCCCAGAAACTTGGAAGAAAGTACAAAGTAAGGGCAACCCCTTCGTCAACCGCGCTTTAAGAGTCTTTCCACCAGCGAGTACCTTCAAGATTGTCACGGCTAGCGCTGCGATTGAATCGGGTAAATATTCTCCGAATACGGTATTAGCAACCTATCCTTACTTAACCGTCGGTGGGATTCGGTTTGGGGAATGGAACCATGCTGGATTTGGCCCCTTGGGATTTGTTGGGGCGCTAGCGATGAGTAGCGATACTTTCTTTTATCAGATTGGTAAAGGAATAGGTGGTCCCACCTTGATTGACTGGACTCGGAAGTATGGCTTTGGTCAAAAAACGGGGATTGAGTTAGCTTCAGAAGAATTGCCGGGGTTGGTTGCGGATGCAGCCTGGAAGGAGAAGCGATTGAAGCAGGAATGGACTATCGGAGACACGGTGAATATGTCCATTGGTCAGGGCTTCTTACAAACGACGCCGCTACAAGTTGCCGTGATGTTTGCGGTTCCGGCAAATGGTGGCTATCGAGTTAAACCCCACCTGCTCAAAGATAATGAGGCGTCCAAAAACTGGCGAGAGTCCTTGAATATGAAACCAGAAACGCTAAGGGTGGTGCGCCAAGGACTCCGGAGCGTTGTGACTAGCGGCACTGGAAAAGCGGTGAATGCGCCAACGCTACCCCCGGTTGCCGGGAAGAGTGGTACGGCAGAGGCTCCACCAGGACTGTCTCACGCCTGGTTTGGTGCCTATGCGCCTGCGGACAAGCCAAAGATTGTGGTTGTGGCGTTTGCGGAACATTCTGGAGGCGGCGGCGGTAAGGTAGCAGCCCCAATGGTGTTAAAAGTTTTGGAGGCTTATTTTCAGGTCAAGAAACCTGTTAAACCCGTTAAGTAAATTGTGAGGGGTTAGTTGTTAGTGTTTAGAGGAAAGGCTAACAACTGACTCCTCACAACTGACTCCTCACAACTGGTTCCTGACTATTGACTGCTCTCAATTTCTCTGCAACGACCTAACTTCGATGGTGCCGTTGGGTGCGAACACCACTCTGAATTGGGCGAGGGGTTCCTGTGGGACAGCGTCTGGCGAGTTGCTCGGCTGGAAGAGTTTAGGCAGGGGAGTTTCATCCTCGTAATCAAAAGCTGGTTGATTCTGTGGCTCGTAATCGGCGACGACACCGTCTTTGTTTACGGCGACACGGTATTGTAAGCTCCGTGGAAAACTGGGAGTGGCTTGCCAATTTTGCTTGAGTTGTTCGGAAAGCCGAGCTTCTAAACTCTCTATCTGAGCTGAGTCGGTAATTTCTGGACCGAGGCTGGGCTTTTCTTTATACCCATACCAGGGGCTAACTTGCGGGACGCCTCGCCTAGTAAATACCACCCGGAACTGAGCAAGCGGTTCTTTGCTGATGTCGCTACCAGTGGCAGGGATATAGAGCAATTCTGGGAGCGGAGTTTCTTCTAAGCGATCGCGTGCGGCTGAGTTAACTGGCTTGTAACCCACCACAGCTCCGTCTTTCCCTACGCCCACCCGATAAACTAAGTCTTGCCGAAACTGGCGGCGGGTCGTCCACTTCTGATAAATGTTGTTTTGCAGTTTCCGTTGTAAGAAGTACAACTGGGTGGGATCGGTCAGCTCTGGTGCTGCTGTCACCAGGGTTTCCAAGTCGGTAGCTTCAGCGCTAGATGACGTGGGGCTTGCTGTCGGCTGCTCGGACGAGACAGGGCTAGCAGGCGTCGTTAAGCTGTTGGGCTGGGGCAAGGGATCTTTGAGGTTCTTGACTTCGGGAGGGGGAACCCTAGAAAACGCGATCGCTGCCAACGCCAAACTCGTGACCCCAACTGCTGCTGGTGCGGCGCGTTGTGCCACCGGCACTTCAGCTTTCGCATAGCGCTTCGGAACTGGCGCGATTGACAGCATGATGTCTGGCAGCGTGCGACCATCAGCTAGGAACTGATCCACCGCCTCCACCAAATCAAACAGCTGTACCGTCGTGATATCAACTTGCCTCGCTTGGAGGGTTGTGGCTGTCCCACTGGATGCGCCACTATGAGTCGAGTCTCCACCACTTCCCGGCGACTCAACAATTAACCGATGCAGATGGGCATCTATTTTCTGAAACTGCACTAAACTCGGCTTGTCTTTCAGACTATGGGAGTGAGGCACCCCACTCAAGAATTCTTGAGCATAGTTGCTGGCTGCTGTCACCAGGCTTTCAAAAAAGTCACGTCCTCCCGTTAATGGCTTCTCCTTACCCGCAAAATGGCACTCAGCATTAACCAGGATAGACATTAAGGGTCGGGTGTCCACCTGACCAGCAGCTGTAGCATCGCTTAACCCTTCTAGGATCAGCGTGCAGTTAGGCAGACTGTACGGACGGCGAATAGTCATTTTCAGTTGGTGATTGGTAATTGGTAACTGGTAATTCGGGGAAAAACTAATAGGTAATTGGGAATTGGTAACTGGTAATTCGGGAAAAGTTTTAAGTTTTGAGGATTGAGTTTTTAAGTTAAGAACTTTCTTCTCGTCTCAAAACGCAACATCAATGCTCATCACTCTTATTCTTGATTACCGATTACTCCTTTTCTATGAAAGTTACACTTCTCCATCAAAAAGGCTGCTCCAAAATCTTTGCATTCCAGACGTTCCCGTACAAAATAGCAGCTCGCTTAACAGCTCAATAGCCAGATTGTTTAACTTCTCATCAGAGTTATAGGCGGCGACACCAGCGCGTCGTGGATTCATTCGGCTCCGGAAGTGAGCGCGGAACCTTTCTAAATACTCAGACAAGCGAAAATGATGTTCTAATGGCACCTGCTTGTCACGCAGTTGTTGATAAGCCAGTAGCAGCTGCCGGATCAACACGGTTAACCGCCGTGCTAGATGGCAGACTAGGATCACCATCGCTTTGGCTTCATCCAGGGTTAGCAAACGGCGTGTATAAGATCGTCGTAGCGGGTTGCTGCTTCGGATTCGCCAAAGGTGTACCCGATTTTTGATAATTCCCTGGAGTTCCAAATCCTTCGCCACTGTCAGCATTGCTTCAGACCCTCCCAATTCCAGGGCTTCTATTGCTAGTAGCATCAGGTCAATTTGTAGCCGAGTTCGACGCGGACACCCACTTGACGACGAAATCGGTGGGTCAGGGAGATTGTCTAAAATCAGCGGCATTGACTCTCGTGGAGGACTGTTTAATGGCATTACGCTCACAGAAAGATTCATTCCAAATAGCAGGACAGTTGAACTGGTTGATGGCTCGCACGGGCTACAACGAATTGCATATGGAAATCAATGACTTTTGACGGTTACATTTGTGTCCATCTGCTATCCGATTATTTATATGCCCAGCTGGATTTTACTAAAATCAGGGTGTCGCGATCGGGATTGAAGCTTCGGGCAAGTGGATGATTTTGGAGGTGGTTGTACTTGAATCATATAGATACGACTACTCACACGCCTCAATAGCTGCCCGCTGGCTCTTGAGTGTTAGGAATGCTCCAAAACCGTGCAGCCTTCTAGTGTACGATTTTCCAGGTATATCCTTGCACATCCGGGGTATATCTTGCCTCTGTGATGCAACGGATACCGAGTTTACCTACAACCCTCTTTTTACGAGCTGCTATGGATCTCAAGTCTCTGATACGCGACATTGCAGACTTTCCTAAACCAGGAATTCTGTTTCGGGATATAACGACGCTACTGCGAGATCCGGAAGGACTGCGCTACACCATTGAAACCTTAACCGAAAAGTGCGCCCAGTTGTCTCCAGAGTACGTCGTTGGAATGGAGTCGCGGGGTTTTATTATTGGGGCACCTCTGGCATACAAACTGGGAGTTGGGTTTATCCCCGTCCGGAAGCCTGGAAAGTTACCAGGTGCCGTTCACACGGTTGAGTATGAATTAGAGTACGGGATGGATCGCCTAGAGATGCATCAAGATGCTCTACATCCCGGAAGCCGTGTTTTGATTGTGGACGATCTGATCGCGACGGGTGGAACGGCAACGGCAACGGCTGAGCTGGTACAGAAAATTGGCTGCACCTTAGTAGGATTTGGATTTATCATCGAGCTAAGAGATTTAGGTGGGCGTCAACGACTTCCTGATGTGCCGATTGTGACGCTGGTTGAATATTAGGGAGCAACTGCTCATGGCTAATCGCTAATCTCTAATGGAAAACCAGCTATTAAACAATTAGCGATTAGCAAGTTACAAAAATTTTGGCGATATGGGATTCTATATTTCATGACTTCTACTAGAAATTCTTCAGGTCACAATGGGTTAACGGCTAGTTTGAATTGGCTCAAAAGGCTGGTCACGAGTGAAACTTTTCTCTACGTGGCGAAACGGCTATTACAAGCAATTTTAACTTTGTTTCTAGCCTCGACGCTGAGTTTTGCAATTAGTCAGATGGCTCCGGGAGATTATTTAGATACTTTGAGGCAGAATCCCAAAATTTCCCCGGAACGAATTGAGGAACTCAGGCAACAGTTTGGTTTGGATAAACCAGCGATTGAACAGTACCGACGGTGGCTGTGGCAGATTTTGCGCTATGGCAATTTTGGTACGAGTTTTGTCTATCAGCGTTCGGTGTCATCGCTGTTGTGGGAGCGTATCCAAGCGACATTAGAACTCGCGATCGCATCGGTGATTCTGACGTGGGCGATCGCGATTCCACTGGGGATCGTCGGTGCGGTTAACCAAAATCGCGCTAGCGATCGCCTCCTGCAAGTGCTGAGCTACGCCGGACAAGGGTTTCCCAGCTTCATCACGGCGCTAGTGTTGCTAATTTTCGCCCAGTACACTTCACCCCTATTTCCAGTTGGTGGCAGAACCAGCATCAATCACGCTGATTTATCCTGGTTCGGCAAAATTTTGGATATCGGTTGGCACATGATTTTACCCACCCTAGCGCTGAGTGTCACCAGTTTTGCAGGTTTGCAGCGAATTACCCGGGGAGAATTACTCGATGTTCTCCGCCAAGACTATATCCAGACAGCTCGTGCCAAGGGACTCCCCGAAGACCGGGTGATTTATGTTCATGCCCTCCGCAATGCGATTAATCCCCTAATAACGCTCTTAGGATTTGAGTTTGCCAGTTTGTTAAGTGGGGCATTTATTGCCGAATTTTTCTTCAATTGGCCGGGATTAGGACGGTTGATTTTACAGGCAGTTACTATCCAAGACATTTACTTAGTCATGGCAAGTTTAATTATGGGAGCGGTGATGCTGATTGTCGGCAATCTTATCGCTGATTTGTTGCTAAAAGTAGCCGATCCGAGAATTAAGTTGGAAAATCTTAAATGAGGAAATGGCTAATGGTTTCTTCCCGTCCAATTCTCAATTACGGATTAGCCTATTATCTTTGCATTTTCTATGTTTTCCCAAGTCTATTACCTAATTCGTTCGAGAGCTGATGGTCAATATCTTTTAGCTCAACCCGATACAAGTTCTTCAACCAGTAGCTCTGGCTATTTGTTGATGTTTGGCGAACATTTTGATGCCCTAAGCTATCTCAACGCCCATGCTCCAGATGTTAGCGATCGCTTTGCTGTCGAGTCTATCTCTGGAAACCAAGTAAAAGGGTTGCTGCAACGCTGGGGGTTTAAGGGAATTGGGATGGTTGAAGACCCACTATTACCCAAAATTCAGTTTTTATCGCCGAGTTAAGCCAAATTATTGACTTCTATTGCCTTTTCTAAAGATTTATTGCAAGTATACCTAGGTACAGATGTCAGAAGCTCCAAAATTTGAGCAAATAAGAGAGGTCGTTCAGGCAGTTGTTTCGTCTGATCCGATCAACAAATCTTAATAGTGCTAATTTCGACAAATTAGGAGAGAGGGACTCTATGAAATCGATCCGTTTCAACCTGTCTGCTTGGGTACGTCCAGTGCGTATGGCGATCGCTGCTTGTTTTTGCGCTTTACTATTGTTCAGCTATGCAACTCCAGCCTACAGCAGCACAAAAACCCCCGCAGGATATAGCGGCACCAACAGTCGCCCCGGAGACGGAGAAGCCAATCTGACGAAGATTGAAGAGAAATCACAAAAGGCGGTTCTGAAAGACCCCTATTCGCTTAAAGAGACTCAGAAGGAAGCCAGCCAGGGTCTGAATGAAATTCAAGGAGCCGCTGATGCTGACAAGATGAGTACCAACGAAAACTCGCAAGGCGTCCAATCAGTTGAACAAAAAGTTCAGAAGGCGCTGGAAGGCATTACAGGCAAAGACTAAGGAGCCAGTATTTGCTCAAGAGTGAGCGCCCTAGTATCTGCTGAGTGCGGATGCAGGGTCTCATCATCAGGGCAACTCCGCAGGGGTTGTTCTTGATTTTATGTAGGGCAGGCAGGAGTCTGCCTTGTTTTTTTAGGCTGGCGATGCTGAAACGCTGGCTCGTTGGAGCGTGTAACGGCAATAAATGCCCTAGAACTGGAGTTCTCCTGTGGTTTGCGGTCTACGTTCAGTCTTCAAGGCGTGGATATGGGTAAATTTCCATGCATCCTGAACGCTGACAACAATGAATCCTAAAGCCTCTAGGTCAGTTTGGAATTGAGGGCGATCGCTAAATCTTGAAGTTGCTTCGATAATATGAAGCTGACCATCCAGTTTCAGAGTGCGGTTCGCCTCCCGCAGGTAATCGGTGAAGTTCGCTCCCATCAGTGACAGGCAGAAAATCGCTACATCAAGCCTTTGATCGTCAAGGGGAACATGAGCCATGTCGCATGTAAACTGTATGGCGATCTGAAACCGCCTCAGCCAGCTTTGCCTCACCACAACCGAAGTCGCTGATAGTGTAGCCGCTACGTTGTTGGCACCGAAGCGTAGGCTGTGCGGCTTTTCCCTAGTGGAGCCTATTCAACGATAAAGAAGGGTGAAAACAAAATACTGTTACTGTTATGATGGCAAGATAAATAGCAAAGTATAAAATATTTTTTGCAGGTTAAGGAAGTATGAGGATTTCTAATTACAACCAGCTCAGTTTGTGGGATGAGCCTAAAACCGACAGGATAACATCCCCTGAGTTATTGTGTATGCCTGATGCAGAAGTAACTTTATATTGCAATTTTTTTGATAAAAATGAAAGCGATAAACTTTACTCGCAATTATACAAAGAAATTCATTGGAGGCAAGAAAAAATAAAATTGTATGGCAAAGAGTTGAATATACCAAGGCTCACAGCTTGGCATGGAGATAGTGGCAAGTCATACACTTACTCGAAGATACCAATGTCTCCTGAACCGTGGACACCCACCTTGTTTTTAATAAAGTCACGGATAGAAAGCTTAGCAGGCATAAGTTTCAACAGCGTTCTCCTCAACTTATACCGCAACGGGAATGATAGTGTAGCTTGGCATAGTGATGATGAACCTGAACTTGGCGAAGAACCTGTAATTGGGTCTGTTAGCTTTGGAGGTACTAGGCGTTTTATGTTCAGGCATAAAGTCGCAAAGGAGCAAGTTGAAGTAGAACTGACACATGGCAGCCTTCTTGTTATGCAGGGAACAACACAACAATTTTGGCAACATCAAATACCTAAAACATCGAAGCGGGTCGAGCCTAGAATAAATCTTACTTTCAGAGTAATCCACTAGCTCGCCAACAATATGTACGATTTAATTCTAGAGGAACTCTATCGCTCAAAGGGCATTACTGATGAAAATGAAAAATTGAATTATCTGAGGCAATTGCAACCATATGTTAGAAATCTGCGGTCTAGCTACACCACCGCTGGACAGCAAGTAACAGCGAGTTATCTAGACCACAACCCCCAAGCAGCTTATCTCATAGCATATTATCCTCACTACTACCAAATTGTTTATAGTCTGCTTAAAGATTTGGCTGCCAGAAAGGTTGTACTACCTTTTAACTCAACAGAAGTGCAAGCTTGCTTTTTTGGAGCAGGACCAGCACCAGAAATTTTAGGCTGGTTAGCTTACATGAGGGACAAATTTTCAGGTGTTCAAAATGCGATAGCCAATACTTTTGATATTGCTGCTAATGATTGGGAATTTAGCCGCAATATTACTAAAAATATAGTTCCTAAAGGTTGGAAACCTCCTCGCAAATTTCAACTAAATAGTGAAAATAAAAACCTTGATCTTATTGATTCCAATTGCATGGAGCCAATAACTGATGTAATTAACAAGACGCATTTATTTGTAATGCAAAACTGCATGAATGAGTTTACAACAAACAAAACTGAGATAATCAATAATATTATTTACCTTATTGAGGAAATGCCTTCTGGCAGCATATTAGCAATAGCAGACTTGATAAACTATCCTCAAGTTAATATATTAATGGATTCAATAGAGAATCGTATTACATGCCAAGGTTTAGCGACGCTGGTGCGAAGAAGGCAAGAAGGCGTTATTGAGTTTCGTTCTAAGCAAGCTGATAACTTGCCGGAAATGATTAGAAATAACCTTCTTACAGGTGAGGATGGGCTAAAGCCAAAAGAAAAAGTAAGATTTCAGTATTTAGCTGTTCAAAAAAAATAAATTTCATTTCTAGTTAGAATAGGCGATCTCCTTATTGCCTTTAGCAGTAAATTTAGGCAATACCAAATCTGGTACGAGCCTTGAGTTCTGGGTGAAGCAAGCCAACACACCAAAAGCACCACGTATAATCCAACTTCAAAAATGGTGTGTGTGAAGTGAAGCTATCGCGTAATGGCATCAGCTTTGCCGATAATATAACTGTAAAGTTCAGACTCTCTTTCTTGGCTAATTAGAGGTTGACGAGATTCCGGTACCCAGATGAGATGGTAGTAGGTGCGCCAAAATGCCATTAATTTAAAAATTTGGATTGGAAGTGGCGATCGGGCAGATTAGTGCCTGAAAATAAATTTCCGGCTCAAAGCGACATTAATTTGACAACGACGACAAATAATGTGGCAATCGACAACTGGAAAAGCGGGTGGCGAGAATCGAACTCGCATCATCAGCTTGGAAGGCTGAGGTTTTACCACTAAACTACACCCGCAAATTGAGGTATGGTCAAACCATAACTAGATTACTATACCACAATTTTTCATAGCTTGAGTAGGGGAGGCGTGCATTTTTTCACTGGGAGAGAGGAGAAACTCGGATAGAGACTTCCAGCAAGCTGTCAACGGCTCCACCTCCCATGTAAGCAGGTTGAAACCTCCAGCCTTGAATTAGCTCATTGACAAACTGCGAATCGTTTAAATTTCCGCTTCCTTGCAGCACTCGCTGAACTGACGGTTTGCCCGTGTTATCAATCAACAATAAAACTTCCAAGACGATAGGCTGGTCGGGAGCTTGCCCAGTTAGCAGCGGATAATCAAGGTCGGGAATTTGTTTCTGCTGTTGCTGCGGTACGGCTAATTGGTTCGGCTCATCAGTGCCAGCGTTACCAGAGCGGACATTGAATAAAGTTGCCACAACGCCTCTACCTTGGGCTGCGGGCGCTGCGGGTGCGGGCGATGGTGCGCTTTGTGCCTCCTCAGCAGGCGGTGCGGGTGCAATGGGAGCTAGAGCTGGTGGGGCTGGGCTTGCCTGTACGGGAGGAGCTGGCGGAGGGGTGACAGGAGCTGGGGATGGTTCGACGGGTTGGGACGATGATGGCTGCGGTTGAGATGGCGGTGCAGGTGCGGGGGTTCCTGCATCATGGGAGGATGACCCCAAGGGACGACCCGTTTCAGGGGGTTGCTGCGGCACCAATGGCGGGCGCGGAGCAGGTGTAGGGATGATGGGTCTGGTCGCAACAACATCAGAGTTCGGCTGCTGTCTTTGCGGGGTAGAAGGCGAGTTAGCGGTAGGGTTTTGCGCTTGAGGGAAAGGATTGAGACGGATTCTGAAAGAGCGTTGAATTCTCGGTTGAGAATTTACAGGAGGATTTTCTTGCGGCTGCGCGGGTATTGGCTGCTGTACAGGGCTTCTACCTGGAACGTTAAAATTGCGATCGCTCTCTTGTCTTTGTTGGGGAGTTGCCGCTTGTGGCTCTAACCTCTCTTCGGAATAGGGAACGGAGGTAATTAGCTCAACAGGAACGGGTTCCGTAGCCACATCGACGCTGGCAGATCCCATGATTACCCGCTGCAACATCCACATCCCCAATACATGGACAATTACAGAAATTAGAGTGTAAATACTCCACAGCGTGGATGATGTAGACCGATTCCGGGCATCGACTCGCTGCTGGGAGGCGATCGCATCTGGCTTCTCTAAGGGAGGTGGAGCTGATGCACTAACGAGATGTAAGTGCCGAGTCGGAGGACTCTGAGCCGGATCGTTGGGGCGCTGGTTTGGTAGTGCCATTCTCAAAACTTGAAGGACTCTTATTGTTAGAAACAGTAGACGTTCACCTGAATCCGCTACGTTCCAGAAAATTTGTCAGAAAAAGAATGAACAGAGACAGCGAACTGAGAATAACCACCAAAATCAAGGCGGTGTTGTCGCGTCCCGACTGAACGGCTTCGTAGATTGCCATTGGCATCGTTTGCGTGACACCGGGAATATTCCCCGCAATCATTAAAGTTGCGCCAAATTCCCCTAAAGCGCGGGCAAAACTGAGGACAATTCCTGCAAGGATACCTTTCCAGGCTAAAGGCAACCAAACCCGCCAAAGTATTTGTCCATTCGATTGACCCAAGGTAGCAGCGGCTTGTAAGTAAACGGGGTCAACACTTTCTAAAGCTGCCTTTGTCGTTTTTACCATCAGCGGTAACGCCATAATGCTTGCCGCTAAGACTGCGCCTTGCCAGGTAAAAATGGGCGTCCAACCAGTCGCTTCGTAGAGAGGGCGTCCGATTAACCCCTGGCGTCCAAAGAGAACCAGCAGATAAAATCCCACCACCGTCGGCGGCAAAATTAGGGGCAGCGTGACGATGGCATCCACCCAGTTTCGACCGGGAAAGCGGTAACGTGCCAACAGGTAGCCCAGCAGTCCCCCTGCGATCGCAACAAAGACGGTGGAAATCAGCGCCACCCACAACGATAAGCGCAAAGCGGAGAACAGTGCTGAGGACTGAGGACTCAGCACTTTATTCAGTCCCCAGCACTTTCTTTAAGTTCAACCGCAAAGGTGAGAACGGTCTCATCGATGCCTTTGAGCTTGAGTGGGCTGCACTTGGTCATTTCCTGCTCGTCCAGGTAATCGGCAACGGCAGCAGAAACCAGGATGCAATTCGGCTCCGCTGCTTCTTGAAGGCGAGAGGCAATATTCACGCTAGGGCCGATAGCCGTGTAATCCGACCGTTGATTGCCTCCGAACATTCCCACCACGGCAGTTCCTTGGTGAATGCCGCAGCGGAACTGGACGGGTGCGCGATCGCTCGTGCCAACAATGCCTGCCTCCAACCATTTCTGGTTGAGTTGCTCCAAAGAAGCGTGCATTTGTCGCGCCGCACCGATCGCCCGTCGTACCTGCTCGTTGGGTGTCAGTTCCTCTGGGGCACCAAACAGCGCTAAAATTGCGTCCCCCATAAACTTATCCACCGTGCCACCGTTATCAAACACGGCTTTGGTCATTGCCTCCAGGTATTCATTCAGCAACTCAGCCACGCGTCGCGCTCGCAAGGTATTTGCCAAACTGGTAAAACCCACGATGTCGCTAAATAAAACCGTAACCAACCTAGGTTCTGGACTCAAATCCAGCTTCAGTTCGCCTTTTGCCGCCTTCTGCACCATCGTTGGAGGTAAAAAGCGCTTCAGCACCGACTCAGTCAGGTAAGAATTCAGCTCCACCACCCGGCGCTCATTTTCCTTGAGTGCTAGCAAATTGTGGACTAACGCTAACAATTCCCGGTCGTTAAATGGCTTAGCCAGATAAGCATCGGCTCCCCTCTCAGTGCCTTCAATCCGAGTATCTTCGTCTACTTTGGCGGTGAGCAAAATAATCGGCGTTCCCTTGAGTTCTGGGTTTTCTCGGAGCATCCGAATCATATCCAAACCGGACACAAAGGGCATCATCAAATCCGTCACGATCAGATCGGGTCGCCTTTCCTTAGCGACGGCGAATCCTTCGTTGCCGTTGCGAGCCATGCAAACTTGATAGCCATCATTTAGCAAAATCCGAGACACATAAGCTCGTAAATCTGGATTGTCGTCCACCACTAAAACGGTGTGAATGACGGAGGAATTGACGCTGGAGGCGGATAGTGGTTGCGACTCCGTAGGTAGTGAATTCGGAGAAGATGCTGCTTCATCCTGTCTCAAAAGTTCCCAGTCTCCAGTTTCTTCTTCCACCTCCAAATCTGCCAATTCCACAGCAGCGCGATTGGATTGGACTTCAGTTGGCACTTCCAACACCTGATCCAGCGGTAGGTGCGCGGTTCCAGTTTGCAGCCAAACGGTAAAGGTGCTGCCTTCTCGGTAAACCGACTCGACAGAAATTTGACCGCCGTGGAGTTCCACCAATTCTTTCACCAGCGCTAAACCCAAGCCACTGCCTTCATAGGAGCGGTTGACTGACCCTTCCGCTTGACGGAAGCGCTCGAACAGATGGGGGATTTGTTCCGGGCGAATGCCAATGCCAGTGTCTGAAACCTGGATTCGGACGTGATCTCCAGCGGGTTGCACTAGCACGGCTATCGTACCTCCCGCTTCGGTAAATTTCATAGCATTAGATAAAAGGTTGTAGAGTACCTTGTCAAATCTTTCTAAATCTAAATAAACTGGCTGACAGGGTTTCATTTCGAGTGTCAGCTGCAAGCCTTTTTTCTCGCAGTAGGGGCGAAAAGCTTCGACAATGGTTTCGATAAATTCTACTAAGTTACAAGGACGGAAACTGGCTTGCATTCGACCGGCGTCGAGTCGTTGGATATCCAGCAGTTGATTGACCAGTCGCAGTAAGCGGCGGGAGTTGCGTAGGGCGATCGCAGCTTGATCGTAGGGCATATCCTGATGCTGATTGACCGCTGACTCTAGCGGCCCTAGCATCAGAGTCAGCGGCGTGCGAAATTCGTGAGAAACGTTCTGGAAAAACTCGGTTTTCTGCCGGTCTAATTCCAGTAACCGCTCCGCCTGCTGCCGAGTTTTTTGATACAGTCGGGACTGCGTGACTGCGATCGCTGCCTGTGCTGCCACCGCCTGCGCTAATTCAACCTCTGAAGCGTGCCAGCGGCGAGGTCGGTTCGTTTGGCGCAAGGTAATGCTACCAATAATCTGACCATCGGAGAGTAACGGTACCACCAACAGCGCCCGCGCCGGACTCCGCAGCGGGAGATCGAACCCGTTCATTTCGGGGTTCCGATCCAGATCGTGGACTGCCACGGGGTTTTGTGTATTTAGCAGCTCTTGCAACACCGGATTTCCGGCAATTGGGACAACCGAGTGGGGTAATTGAGGATTCTTCGCTTGCAGCGAAGTATGATTGCCGAGATGCGGAGCTAATTGCATTTTGGTGACAAATGCTTCGCTTGTACGGTCGAAAATCGGGTCCTCGCTCACCGATGTATCCAGCACCAGGCTTTCTGCCCCGTCATACAAGCCCACGCATTGAACAAACTCATCCTCTCTCCGCCACAGCGACAGGGCACAGCCATCCACTTGCAAGGCTTGTCCCAACTGTTGCGTAATTGCTGCAAAGATGTCCTGCGGGTCAAGGCTAGAGCGGATTGCCGTTGTAATCGTATTGACAAGTGCCTCTCTTTGTGCTAGTCGAGAAACCTGTTCGTAAGCCCGCGCCTGGGAAAGAGCCAGAGCCGCTTGATCCGCCACCATCACCACCAACTGAATCTCATCATCCTGCCAGACGCGCGGCTGTCCGCACTGGTGCAGCGCCAGAACTGCCATCAATTCCAGTTGGCAATACAGCGGCACCACCAAGCTAGAGTGGATATCCGCCTGTCGCATTGCCTCTAGGCGTTGCCTAATTACAGGGGTATCGCCTGGAAGTCGCTCATCCGTTTCGACATCATTAATGACTTCTACATCGTGCGTTTCCCACACCAACTGGCTGAGAACTGAGGACTGAAGACTCAAGACTGAGTGGGGATCTTCATTGTGCTGCCCAGTCTCGCTCTCTCCCAAAGAAGACTCAGGGAGCAAAACTGAAGACGGAGCCGTATATTCTAGTGACTCCTGACTCCCGCCTTCTTCCTCCGTCCTCTGTCCTGCCGTTCTCTGTCCTGACGATGGACTCAGTTCGGAAATGATGAGTCCTGAGGATTGCCGCTTGCCTTTTGCCTCTTGTCGTTGATAAATGAATCCTTCATCTGCCATCCCGTCCTCCTGGAAGGGACGCAAAATGCACACGCTGACCTCCAGCATATGACCCACGGTTTCCACAATCGTCTGGAGGACTTGCTGAAGGGGCGAACCGCCCCGCCGGTACTGGGCGTTGCGAATGGTATTCGTGACTGTATTGAGCAGCGATTCGCGGCGCAGCGTCCGGCACAGTTCCTCAGTCCGAACCTTCAAAACGTTGTGGGTATCCATTGCCTGCTGCACCAGCGCTTTTAGCTCAGCTGCATCCCAGGGTTTGGTGACGTACTTGAAGACCTTTCCGGCATTGATGGCTTCCACCAAATCTTCCACATCGGTGTAACCCGTCAAAATAATCCGGATAATATCTGGGTACTGGGTGGCGGTGAGGCTGAGAAATTCTGTGCCGCTCATCAGGGGCATCCGCTGATCCGAGATGATCACGGCAACATCCCCCTCATGCGCCAGAATCTCCAGCGCCGCAGGGCCGTTATCTGCCCTGAGTACCTTATATTCTCGATGAAAAGTGCGATAGAGCAGGTCGAGGTTATCGGGTTCGTCATCGACGACCAGAATTTTGGGCTTTTTACTGGCTTGGGATTTCATGCCCCGCTCTCCTGCTGTAGTATGGTGCAGCTCATGCCTACGCCCATGCAAATGCAAAACAGTCTCCATTTCATGCACAGATTATTCCAGCGATTGAGATGGAAAAGCAGATGGGAGATAAAGATAGACGCTCCCTATCCAAGCTACTATCCGCATCCCACTGTTTCCGAATCCGGAAGCTGTGGAAATTGCCTGGTTGCACCCTAATTAATCTTAATTTTTCAGTTTCAGTACTGCTGTACCTTCTGGTGTCGATTTTCGAGAAACACCCCGGTTCTGGCTCATGCTCCCCGCTCCCCTTGCGGGGAAGCCTTGGTCCTACCCAACAGCGGTTCCTGAGAAATCGGGGTAGGGTGTAGGCAATGCTTATGGTCGTCAGACGACTGACAACGAACCTACCCAGTTCAATAACTTTTTGGGGAGAAAATGCACTTGTCACTTACTTTTTATTTAAAATACCCGCTCTTCATTTCTGACTTTAACGTTTGGGCGTGGATCTCAGTTATAACTACTGCGATCGCGCTTCCATATCCCCTGCTCCGAAATTGATCGATAACAGGCTGTTAGAGAAATACCTGGACGAGCGCTGCTGCTCCGGACAGGATAGCGATGCTGGCTCTACCGTCCGATGCCAATTTTCCCTAGGCCGATGCACTCCTTGTACAATAGTATCCTTGCTGGAACAAAAGAAGCTTTGCCTAAGGTAGGCATTCTTCCAGGCTAGGGCAACCTAGAAACTCTCCAGCCCAGCAACTTGTCAATCTTCCCAGTTAATTCATTTTGCTCCAGTACCCCGATCTTAAACCTGCAAAAATCACTGCAAAATGATCTAGGATGAAACCTGCTAGATATCCAATTTACGCTCGGCTGTGAATCCCTGCTTTCCACTCTTGCACCGCCAACCTGAAAGAGCCGCACAACCGAATGGTGCCTCTCACTTTATCATCCGGGCAGCCCACCAAAATGATGTGACCAGCCTCACCGAGATCCTGGCAGATAGCTTTCACCCTCGGTCAGGAATTTGGGCTTTGGCCTATCCGTTATTTCGACTAGGAATTTACGAAGATTTACGCAATCGACTGCGCTTGATTCCTCCGAATTACATCTGTTTAGCCGCTGTCGCTCCGGGTAGTACCAATCAGGGGAGAGGAGAGGATTCATCCCCGTCCCTAAAAGCACAAGAACGCCAAGGAACAAATGCTGATTCCGTGGTAGGGACGGTTGAAATGGGGCTTCGTCCCTGTTCCTGGCAACCGTGGAGTTCTCAATATCCTTACATCTCGAATTTGGCTGTCCACCGCTCGTGTCGGCGACGGGGAGTCGCGCAGCAGTTACTGCTGCGCTGCGAACGAACCGCAGTGGAATGGGGATTCTGCGACCTCTACCTGCACGTGTTAGAAAACAATCATCAAGCACGGCAGCTTTATCTGAAGGCGGGATATCACCTACACCATAGCGATCCCAGCTGGAGTGACTGGCTGCTGGGGCGTCCTCGACGGCTGTTCTTGCACAAACACTTGCCTTGTGGAAGCTAAAATAACCCTCCCCTCGCCTCCCTGAGATTCTCTAGATTTGAGGATGATTGGGTTGAAAATTGCTAGCTAGAAAAGACGTTTAATCAATTCAATCAGTCTTTAAATCAGTCAGTGACTCTTGCTTGTCGCAACTTCACATTAACTTTAAACAATTGTCACTTTTGGGGGTAGATTATTGAAGAATACCCAACATAGTAAGGTTGTGGGCGACTACTGGCTGGTAGATTTCCTGCGCTCGGACAAGATGCCATAAAATAAAATTAAGAATTACCGCTTGGTGACTTATACTAATGTCAAATGTTTTGATAATGTAATTATTGTTTACATAGATAATAGATGGCAAACTGAATCTCAAGCTTGCAATCCATCCAGAACTAACAGACTTGGGTTTGCCTCTGTGCTTCCGGTTCGGGTGCATGCCCAAAGAAAAAATATAGCAGTAAGAGTTGACATGGATAGCGACAACCAACAGCGCTACCAGACTGTCCTATACAAAGCGGATGCCAATCAAAGCCCTACCTGTGTCGCCCGCTCTCAAGGCTCTAATGGCATGAATAATGAAAGCCCGAACCCTGACGAGGAATCGTCTGATATCCTTAATCAGCTGCATGATAAACATCTGTTAATCGTGAATAGTCGCCGTCGGAATGGCTTGATCCTCTACAAACACTACCATGCAGAGTTTGCTGGGCCAGGAGCGGCTGTGGGCGGATTGTTTGATGTGGATGCGAAATGGGTGTTGCCAGTGGGCAATTTGTCATTGGTAACTCCTGAATCCGCTCAGGAACGGCAGAATGCTTATTTGATTCGGAGACAGTGGATTCGACTCACGAAACAAATTACGGATAACCCCGTGCCGCTGCAACGAGCACAGAAGATCCTCGAACAGTTTAAGCAGTTCTTTGGCACGGAGACGCTGACGCAAGTACCTGACGATGCCTTTGCGCTGTTGGTGGGGGTGTTGCCAGATACTATCCGCAGGGCACGGGATTTGGAGGATTAATTAAAAATTAAAAACTTCCTAGTTTTTAATTTTTAATTAATCCTGCTTAGTTGATTGCTTTTAAGGCTGCCAGGAGATGCTGGCGCGATCGCTCATTTTCTTCTTCACTGCCTACCGTCAGACGAATGCCGCCGCCGGTGTGACGAACTAAGGTTCCCTGTTCTTTGAGTTGCTGCGCCAATCGAGTCAGGGCTTCCTCTGTCGGGAGACGCAGGTAGATGAAGTTTGAGGCACTGGGCCAAACTTGTAAATCCTGTTGCTCTTTGAGAAAATCGAGTAACTTTTCTCGTTCGCTAAGAATTTGGGGAATGCAGCTAAGTAGCAGTTGCCGCTGGGAAAGGGCAAGTAAAGCGGCAGCTTGGGTGAAGCTGGGGAGATTGTAGGGGAGACGGACTTTTTCGAGGGCGACGATGAGTTCTGGGTGAGCGATCGCATATCCTAGTCGCAGTGCTGCCAGCCGAAACGCCTTGGAAAATGTTCTGAGTACCACCCAGTTTGGATGCTGCGACAATTCACCCACCACGGTTGTCTGGCTAAATTCAAAATAAGCTTCGTCAATGACCACCAAAATATGCTCTGGCAAACTCCGCAGCCATTCCAATTCAGCGGTAGTTAAGGCGTTGGCGGTGGGGGAGTTGGGATGAACGACAAATACCACTCGGATTGGCGGATTCTGGGTTTCCTCAATGGCTTTTTGGGCAGCGGCAAGATCCATTTCAAAATTCGCTTCCTTACGCCCGACATTCACCACAGGAATGCCCAGCGTCTTCGCCAGAATCGCGTACATGGAGAAGGTGGGATCGGCTACCAAAATTGAGCCTTCGTTGCCGAGACAGGTGGCAATCAGGAGGGAACGAATTAGTTCATCCGAACCGTTACCGACAGAGATATTGGCTGGGGTAATGGAGGCGTCTAAGGATTCGTTCGCGTATTGGGCGATCGCTTCTTTGAGTTGGGCATGACTGCCATCAGGATAGCGATTCGTCTCAATTAGCTGCTGATAAGTCCATGCCAATTTTTCTTTTAATTCTTTTGGTAAATCAAAAGGGCATTCATTGGTATCCAGCCGATCGATTGAAATTGAACCCGTGACTGGACTTCCTGATGCGCCGCCTGGGTGGGGCATATAGGCGCGTAACTGAGATAAATCTGACCGGATGAACGAGAACATAAATTCTTGATCTAACAACTAAAAACTATTTTTGATCCACCAGCGCGATCGCCGTGACTTCTGGCGGACAAAATAGGCGTCCGGGCCAATAGGTTCCCAGCCCCCGATTCACATATAGCTGGTTTTTTCCTACCTGATGCCACCCCTGCGCCCATTCCCAACGCTCTACCACTTTATTGCATTCCTTCATAAAAGGCACCCAACGCTGCATCGGTTTGGGAATCAGGTGACGGAAGTTTTGCAGCAGTTGCGGCGCTGGACCATATCCAGGAATTACTACTTGACCGCCATGAGTATGACCCGACAGTTGCAAATCCACCCGCCATTCTTGCAAAATCTCGGCAGTATCTGGGTTGTGAGATAAGACGATTCGGGGTGTATCCCGATCGAGTTGATTCATCACTGGCGCTGGATTAAAGTCCCGCGACCAAAAATCAGCCAGTCCGACTAAGGGTAATTCTTTTCCCAATGGATAAGCAATTTCATTGCAGAGTACATGAATCCCAATGCTAGTCAGGGCGTCTTGCACCACTTGTTTTGAATGACGATAATAATTATCGTGGTTGCCCAGTACGGCATAGACACCAGCGCGACCTTGCAAGTGTTTTAGCCGTTGCACTAGGGCGTGAATGGGAGATGGGTCATCAGTCACGAAGTCGCCAGTCAACAAAACCAGGTCGGGTTCGAGTTGATTGCTGACTTCAATTGCCTCTGCGAGTAGTGTTTCGGATAATCGCTTGCCATCGTAGTGCAAATCAGACAGTTGCACTAGCTTTGTGCCTTGCAAAGATGCCGGTAAACCCGCGATCGCTACTGTTAAATTTTCTACGCTTAAAGATTCGGTTAATATCCAGTGCATTTTGTCAACTTTTGCTATCTGGCGATTCCAGGATAGCTCAGCGATGCTATTTGTTGCCTTGCCACCTGATTAAGGAGCGAAAGCAAAAGAATGGATTAAATCTTTTCAAGATTGCTTGACTAGGCTGGGTTATGGGCTTCTTGATTCGCTAGCGTCCTTGCAATAAATACAAAAGCGATCGCTAAATGGTTCTTTTTACAATAGTTCAGAACAAGGTCAGAACATTTATCTGTGAATTTACTGACTTTTTCGTAAAGAACGGACAAGTAGTCAATGTAAATACGGTTTTATAATTAGTAAATGTATCCTATGTTTATTAGGAATAAATTTAAGTTTAGCCTATATTTAGGCACAAACGATAAATTGTATTATTTTGGTAATTTGTATAAATTTATCTAGCAAAGCTCAAAAGATTTTTTATATTAAAAGTTAATAATTGGTCAGTTATTGATATTTGAAAGAGTCCGATTTTTATGATTAAAAAGACGGAGTTTATCGAATTTCCACAATCCTACTCCAGAAAAGCCGGTATTATTGTCACCCTAATTGGATGTGTTGTTTTACTGGGCTGGATATTAGATATTACAGCCCTTAAAAGCATTTTGCCAGGGCTGGTAAGCATGAAAGCCAACACAAGCATAGCCTTTATTCTGAGTGGATTGTCTTTGTGTTTGTGGCACGACGCGGAACACAGAAGACAAAAGGCAAAAGATAACCGGAGAAAGTCTTCGTTTGACCTTTCTCAAGTGTTGGCGATCATCGTCATTTTAATCGGTTTATTGACACTAATTGAGTATGGGTTTGGATGGAATCTAGGAATTGACGAACTGCTGTTTAAAGACCCAGCAGGAGCTGTTGGCACCTCTGCACCAGGGCGAATGTCTCCCAATAGTGCCCTGAGCTTTTTCATGCTTGGCTCTGCCCTTCTGCTGTTATCTAAAAGAGCGTACCGTCCGGCTCAATGCTTTAGCTTAGGCGGGTTTTTGATTGGTTTTCTGGGTCTTTTGGGCTATATCTACGGCATCACCTCGTTGTACGGCAAGAGTTACAACACAGGTGTGGCGTTGCACACAGCGATCGCATTCATCCTGCTTTCCATCGGCGTCCTGTTTGCTTGTCCAGATCGAGGACTAATGACAGTTGTTACAAGCGACAAAGCAGGCGGATTGATGGTGCGACGGATGTCGCCAGCCGCGATTGGCATTCCCTCAGTGCTGGGCTGGTTCATTTTATGCGGCTACCAATCTCAGATTTATGACAGCGAACTTGGGCTGGGTCTTTTTGGCGTTTTCAACGTAGTTATTTTTGCCTTTCTAATCTGGTGGAATGCCAGATTCCTGAATGCGGTTGACAGCCAGCGCCACCAAGCAGAAGCAGCACTGAAACAGGTGAATCAAGAGCTAGAAGATAGAGTTGAGGAGCGCACGATCGAGCTGAGTCAACTGAACGAGCAATTACACCAGCAGATTGCCGAACACCAGCAGACAGAGGAGGCGCTCCAAGTAAGCTATAACCTCTTGAATGCAGTCATTGAGGGAACGACTGATATCATTTTTATCAAGGATCTTCAGGGTCGGTACTTAATGATCAACTCCACTGGTGCCAACCTACTTGGCAAGTCTGTAGAGGAGATGATTGGGAAGGATGACTCCGAGGTATTTCCACCTGAGGTCGCCCCTCAACTTATGGAGACCGACCGCAGAATTATGGCTTCTGGGACAACTCAGACGTTAGAGGAAATCGTCTATATCAATGACATCGCGGTAACGTATCTCTCAACAAAAAATATCTACCGCGATCCCCAAGGAAACGTTATCGGTTTGATTGGGATGTCGCGAGACATTAGCGATCGGAGGGCGTTGGAAAAAGAATTAGCGCGGCGCGAGCAGCTTTTGAACTCATTTATTAACGTTGCGCCGGTCGGACTCTGTATTCTTGACGACCAGATGCGGTATCTGCAAATCAACGACGCGCTAGCACACTTCAATGGCTTGTCTGTAGAAGAACATTTAGGAAGATCCCTGGCTGAAGTATTGCCCGACGCTGCACAAGCGATCGAATCGACATTACGTAAAGTACTGACGACAGGCGAAGCGATTCTCAACATGGAGACGTGCGGTGAATTACCTGGCAATCCAGGCGTCCTGATGCACTGGTTGACTTCTCAATTTCCCATACCTGGAGAAGATGGCAAGCCGATGGCTCTTGGTGCCACAGTGATGGATATTACCGCTCGCAAACAAGCTGAGGAAGCCCGTCGGGAGAAAGAAGTTCAGTTAAAAGAAAAAAATCAGCAGCTAGAACATACTCTCCAAGAACTCCAACGTACTCAAGGTCAATTAATTCAAAGCGAAAAAATGTCCAGTTTAGGGCAATTGGTTGCAGGGATTGCTCACGAAATTAATAACCCAGTTAACTTTATCTTTGGGAATCTCACCCATGTCAGAGAATACAGTCAAGACTTATTAAATTTATTGCGCCTCTATCACCAGCAGTACCCTAATTCAACGCCAGAAATTCAGGAAGAGATAGAAGCAATTGATCTAGATTTTATGATGGAAGATTTTCCGAACCTGTTGTCATCAATGAAGGTGGGGGCAGATCGTATTCGGGAGATTGTTCTGAGCTTGCGGAATTTTTCTCGAATTGACGAAGCTGAAATGAAGGCGGTTGATATTCACGAAGGAATTGATAGTACCTTAATGATTCTGCACAACCGCCTGAAAGCAAAACCGGATCATCCCAACATTCAGATGATTAAGGAATATGGTCACTTACCCAAAGTCGAGTGCTACGCAGGACAACTGAATCAAGTATTTATGAATTTGCTCGCGAATGCTATTGATGCGTTGGATGACTACAACAAACAGCGATCGCTTCCAGATATCAAGGCAAATCCCAGCCAAATCAAAATTCGCACTGAGGTACTAGACGGCGATCGCGTCATTATCAAAATTGCGGATAATGGCTCTGGAATGACAGAGGCGGTGAGACAACAGCTCTTTAATCCCTTTTTTACTACCAAAGCCATTGGCAAAGGCACTGGACTGGGTTTGGCAATTAGCTACCAGATTGTTGTAGAAAAGCACAACGGTCAATTGCAATGTCTCTCAGCTCCGGGAGGAGGAGCGGAGTTTATTATTGAGATTCCACTTCGGCAGATGGTTTAGGCACATCTAAACTTCAGAAAAAGTAGGAGCGATCGCACTCTGGACTAGAGAAAATGAGGAAGCGATCGCTTTTGCATTAGCCTATTACTCTAAGCGCCAAACTTTCTTGAGAACACCGATCAGCTTTTTCTGCCGCGCCTCAATGACTTCGGGTGTCCATTCCTGTTCCATTAGCACTTGAGTTGTTAGCGCAAAAGGAGAAACACCTTTTTTAGTGGTGAAATACTTTTGCTTTTTCACATCAAAGTCATAGTTTTGCGCTTCACTGTTTTTATAACAAGAGAGTAAAGCCAAATTTCCTAAACGATGCACATATCTTTCGCGTTCTTCCAAGCTTGTAAAGGACTTCACCCACAGACTATCATGGGCAGGATTTTGCGGTAATATATGCTCGACAGTAATGGTGGGAAAGTTGTATGAGGCTTCACCTTCTGACAGAGCCGCATCTAGACGCAGCAATACAAATAAACGAATTTTTTGAGTCTGGTAGAGGTCGCCATCCAACATTTTGAGAATATCATTCTTTTCTTCTGATGTAATTTGGAGTGGTGAATCGGGTGTATATAAATCTTCCTCATGCTCAATGGCAGTTAACAAGCGACGATACCGTTCAATTCGTTCGTTAATATTTGCCCGTTTAATCATCAAACCAGCCGCAAGACGTTCTAATTCAGTAAAGAATTTCACCAATCGCTCAGGATGGCTGTAGTTACGAGAGAGATAGAGAATAGCTGGAGGTATCCAGTCAGAATTATCAATATCATTTAACTGCTTAAACAGTTTATTTACTTTTTCGGCGTGTTTATCGCTTTGATAGCTTGTATTCTTAATTTGGTAGAAGGCATCAGCTAAAGGACATAAAATTGTCTTGATAAACTCCTGAGAATTATTCCAAGGTTTAATATGTTCGCGGTATTCCTTGAGGATGCTACCAGTGAGTTTTGCCTTACGATTAATCATGCGAATGTATGAAAAAAGGTCTTCAAACGTCTCCCGACCTAGTTTCTCTTGGATATCTTCCCATTTGCAAGTGTATGCTTCCTTTTGAGCATCAGGAATTTGCCCGATAATCTCAGCTTTTAAAATATCGGGAAGTGACAGGTCTAGACCCCGACCGTTCAGCACAGAAAATATCCGATATGCAGATTCTAAGTCTGGTGTTGAAACTACTACCAGAAAACATCTTGTAATAATGAATTGCAGGAGCCGAATCCGCTGAGATTCGGAAAGTTCCTCTAACTTTTTCAGGAATAACAGCGCGTTTTCTTTAATATTTTTACGACTATCTGAAAGCGCAGTTGAGTGTAAAGATTCCAGTTTGCTAATACCGCCTTCATCCTGAATGTATTCCTTGAAAAACTCTGCATCTCGCTTTGCCAAAGTCAAACGGTATCGGTTAGGGTAGCCAAGGATTGGGTCGCTTTCTTCGTAGAGCAACTTAGTTAAGGCATTGGCATATTTGGGCTGTACTAACGTCCGCAGAGCTGAAAGTAGTATAGTTAGCGTTGACAGACGTTGTTGACCATCAACAACTTGAGCGTCTGGTTTATCTGCCTTTATTAGTACAATGCTGCCCAGGAAGTAGGGATTTATATCATCAATTGGCTCGTTACCATCACCTAAGGATACAATTAGGTCTTGAAGCAATTCGCCAGCTTGCTCAGTAGTCCAGGCGTAGGGACGCTGGTACAGGGGAATGGTGAAGACAAAATCATTGCTAAATACTTTCTGAATAGGATATTCAGTAGCTTGAATTTTGACGGTACTCATGGGTAGCTCCTTAAGCGACTATGTGGGCAAAAGCTTCGCTAAGGTTAGTGTTCCCTGCCGTCGCTACTAAATTGAAATGTTGCCGGATTCTCTGAGTTTTTTGATGGCTTAGCTGATTTAAGAATGAAGGGTGTTAATTTTGGAGAGCGTGCCAATAAAGCAGGCACGATCGCTTGGGATAGATCCAGAAAGCTAGAAGCGCCGCTACACTATCGCAACCAGTTGTTGAATCATCACCGCCAGCGCCGCCAAACCTAAGAGCGTCATTAATCCCGCAGGCATAAATTTGCGAGTTTTAAACAACCGGATGGCAAAGACAATGATGAGAACAGCGGTGACAACAGTTGCTAAAATCAGCCCCCACGCTTGTCCCTGCAATAGCATCACGCCGCCGAGAATGAGTAATAAGCCGCTGATACTGCCAGAAATCAGCGACGCTTTGCTTTGAGCTTGAGAGTAGCCCATGATGCCGCCGACAATGGCTAAAATTCCGTAAGCGATCGCGGCGATAGTACCCAGATTCATCTCGTTAAAACCTCATTGCTTGAGTAGAACTTATTTCTAGCGTCGGGAGACAATTTACCATAGCTGAGATACACCACTCAGTTGATTAATGGATACTCAAGCGATCGCTTCAATCGAATTTCTGCAACGTCAAGCTGCTTCTCTGTTACTTTATCAATCCGTCCTCCGTGGGGAAGTCGGCACGGCTTTCCTGAATCTGCTACAAGCCTTAAGCAGCAGCAACACCAATGGACTGGCTTGCCTGCAAGCTTACGGCACTTGGTTTCAAGCTTTAGCCGCCAGAAATCAAGGTTGGCAAGACTACCTAATTACCCAAATTCTCAGAACTGACAATCCTTTTAGCAAGCAAGTCCAGCAATCGTCTTTACTGCCTCCGGCGCTGGTAGCTGCTGCCCAGCACGATTTACAAGCCTTGCAGAGCCTCTACAATTGCAGTAGCGACCAGTTGAGCCGGTGGGTGCAAGCCACAGCCAAGTTACTCGCGGCACCAGTCGCCTGGAACCAGCAGCAGGATAGGGTAGGTGCAATTCACGAATTGCCCATTTGGGAGAAATTCCAAATGTCAGAAAATTGGGTAGATGTGCTGGAATCTTTAGCCGCTCATTATCAGCAATACGGAACGGGGCTGTTTGCTTCTTATCGGGCGTTACGCTGGCAATCTAGGCAGTTAGTAGGCATTTCCTATGCCGATCCCGTGCAGCTTCCAGAATTAGTCGGCTACGAGTCGCAGAAAGACTCTTTGCTGAAGAATACAAAATTTTTACTTGCTGGTTATCCAGCCTTGCACGTTTTGCTCTACGGCAGCCGGGGGAGTGGCAAATCTTCTTTAGTGAAGGGGTTGTTAAATGAGCCTGATACGGGAAACCTCCGCCTCGTCGAAGTTGCCAAATCTGAACTGAAAGATTTACCGACCATTGTCGAGCAGTTGCGGGGTGTGCCTCAGAAGTTCATCATCTTTGTTGACGATCTCTCCTTTGAGGAGGATGACGACGCTTTCAAAGCTCTTAAAGTAGTGCTGGAAGGCAATTTAACCGCACGTCCTCAAAATGTGGTGGTTTATGCGACTTCCAATCGGCGGCATCTGATTCGAGAATTTTTTAGCGATCGCCCTCGTCCCAAGGACAATGAAGAAATTCACGCCTGGGATACGGTTCAGGAAAAGCTATCGTTTAGCGATCGCTTTGGTCTGACTTTAACCTTTGAACCCGCCGATCAGAACACCTACCTAAACATTGTTCGCCATCTCGCAACCCAAGCCGACATTTCCCTCACTCAGGAAGATTTAGAGTATCGTGCCTTACAGTGGGCAACTCGCCACAACGGGCGTTCTGGACGTACAGCACGGCAATTCATTGACTTTCTCAGGGCAGATTTAGCTGTTACTGGTTCAGAATCTCGTAGATTAAACACATAATTAGAATTCTGTTCGTATGAATTAGAACTTGGGAAATGCTGACTTTATCTCACAAAAAATGATATGCGATCGGTTAAGGTAAGCAATCGGATTTTACTGGGTTTAATTGCCTTCGGTGTGAGCTTTTTCCTGAGCTTTATTGCCAACCGAGATTTCCTGAAAGCCTTGGTTACAGGTTTAATTACTCTACCTGCTACTTATGCAGGAGCTATTGTTGTACAAATTAAACAAAGAAAGCAGAAGTTTTTTCTACAAAATGAAATTCAAGCGATTTCCGATGAAAGACAAAACTTAGAAGATGATCTCTATTATTTGGAGTCAAACCTAAACCAATTGCACGGACAAATAGCAGAAAGCTATAACCGAAGAGAGGTCATTAATCGGGAAGTGTCCACTTTAGGAGCTTATAGATACCAACTAGAAGAACAAGGGTTTATTCTCCAAACTCAACTTGAGGTTCTGGAAAGGCAAAAAGCAGAACTCAATGAATCTTTGTTGGCTGCAACATCGGAAAAGCAGAAGACAGAAACTAGCTTAAGTTCCCTGAAAACGGAATTCAAAAAACTGCAAGATCAAGTTGCAGATAATCAGAATCAGAAAACAATCCTTGAACAGGAAATCACTAATCTCAAAAAACAAAAACGTCCTTTACAATCAGAAGTAGATAATCTGCAAGCTCAGCTTCAGACCCTGGAAGCACAGAGAGCGGTGCTGAATCAATCTCTGGCGTCTTTGAAAGTAGAATTAGGTCAGTTGCAAGGGCAAGTATCCTCTTTAAAGTTGGAATACGAGCAGTTAAAGAGTGGTAACTTAAACTTCCAAAAACCTCAAAAAAGGCAGTCCCAGGCAATCCCTTTTTTAGAAATACAAAGAAAACAATCAGTAGAAAACTTATCAGCGGAATGGACTGCTCTCAAAACAAAACTTACGAATGATGATATTCAGATAATCAAAGCCATAGTAGAGCAAAATAATCCAGGTGCAACTCTCAAGAAAATTGCTGAGACAAATATAACTATGCCTCAACTATTGATAGATGCAATAAACGAACGTGCTATAGATACCATTGGCGATTTTATCATTGAACCAGGTTCGGCATCGATTCCGCCTGCGATCGCAGAAGAACACTTGACAAAAGTGAAGAAGATGCTCGAAACTTAGTTTTATAAAACTAACAATTTATCAAAATTTATTATAAAACCTAAGTAAACCGAATCAAAAACTCACCTCATTCCTTGTAGGTGAGACAGAATGAGAAACGTCAAAGCTTTGTCCGCCTATATAGCAACAAATAAATTATTTTAAATCATGACGAAAATCAAAATTACCAAAAGAATATCGAATGCTTTAATCAGTTCTCTTGGTGCAGGTGTTGTTCCTAGAATCGGTCTGGAACATATTGCTGTCGGACGCGAAAAAGAAGTCAAAGCTATTTTACAGGATTTCGATAATATTGGCGAAGGCGGTGCCGGGTTTCGCTTCGTTGTAGGACGCTATGGTTCCGGTAAAAGCTTTATGCTACAACTGATTCGCAACCACGCGATGGAAAGAGGTTTCGTAGTAGCTGATGCTGATTTATCTCCCGAACGGCGACTCGCAGGAACTGACGGAAAAGGGGTTGCAACTTATCGGGAATTAATGCAGAATCTTTCCACCAAAATTCGCCCAGAAGGTGGCGCTTTCACACCCATTTTGGAAGGATGGATTAATAATATTCAAAACCAAGTTGCACAAGAAAGCGGGATGCGACCCAACGACACTGGGTTTGACGATAAAGTAGAAGAGAAAATTCGGGAAGTCGTTAAGGATATAGAAGGCTTAGTTCACGGGTTTGACTTTGCGAATGTCATCATCGCCTATTGGCGCGGCTATCGTTCTGATGATGATGATAAAAAGGAAGCAGCGCTACGTTGGCTTCGAGGGGAATTTGGGACGAAGACTGAGGCAAAAACCGCGCTGGGAGTACGTGTCATCATTGACGATGAAACTTGGTATGACTACATCAAGCTAGTTGCAAAGTTTGTTTCAGATATTGGCTACAAAGGGCTTTTAATTTTGGTGGATGAAGCCGTTCATTTGTACAAAATTACTCATACCGCTTCCCGTCAAAAAAACTACGATAAGCTATTGGCAATGTTCAACGATACGATGCAGGGAAGAGCAGAAAATCTCGGCATTTTTATCGGAGGAACGCCAGAATTTGTGGAGGACAAACGCCGGGGGTTATACAGTGATGAAGCATTGCGATCGCGCTTAAGTAGCCGTGTCAAAGGAGGTCATCAGGATACCTCAGCACCCGTCATCCAACTAGAAATATTAACTCCGCAGAATATATCCGAGCTTTTGCATCGATTGGTGGATATTCATGCTACCCATTACAACTATAATAAAACCCTGAAACCGAGTGACTTGCAAGAGTTTATGCAAGAAGTTGTCAATCGCTTAGGTGCAGACAAATTCTTGACCCCCCGTGAAGTTGTCCGCGACTTTATCAGTATTTTGAATATCCTCCAGCAAAACCCCAGCATCTCTTTTAGAGAACTCATTCATGGTTCTAGTTTTAAACCGACTTCTCCCGGCAAAAACCCAGAAATAGATGGGAATACTGAATTTGCAGAATTTACCTTATGAACGAACAGGCTTTTGATAAATTAGCGCCTTTCATTCAAGAATACATCTACACCCAAGATTGGACTGAATTAAGAGACGTTCAAGTTGAAGCGTGCAAGGTTATTTTTGACACAGATGCTCACTTGTTGATTGCCGCCGGAACCGCATCCGGGAAAACAGAAGCAGCTTTTCTTCCAGTTCTTACTTTATTACATCAAAAACCATCTACAACGATTGGGGCACTTTATATTAGCCCCATAAAAGCATTAATTAACGACCAATTTGAGCGTCTAAATGACCTTTTAAAGGAAGCAGATATTCCAGTCTGGCACTGGCACGGCGATGTTTCCCAGGCTCGTAAGAAACAACTCCTAAAAGACCCAAAAGGGATTCTGCAAATAACGCCAGAATCTTTAGAGAGTCTCTTAATTAATAAAAATACTCAACTGTTTCGCTTGTTCGGAGATTTACGTTTTGTCATTATTGATGAAATCCATGCTTTTATGGGTTCCGAACGGGGTTGCCAAATTCTCTGCCAGTTGGCACGCCTTTCAAAATTTGTAAAAAATCCCACCCGTCGGATTGGTTTATCGGCTACCCTTGGCGATTACTCACTCGCTGAAGACTGGCTACGACTGGGAACCGAAACGCCAGTAATTACTCCGGATATCGAGGGAGGAAAACGAAAAATCAATCTGGCTTTAGAGCATTTTTTTGTTTCTCCCGTTGAAACAGATGAGACTGATGATTTAGTTGTTAGTCCTTACTACAGGCATATCTTTGATATCACTAAATCTCGAAAAAGCCTGATTTTTGCTAACAATCGCTCAGATACAGAATCAGTGATTGCCAGCCTGCGTGAAATAGCTGAAACTGAAGGATTACCAGATATTTATCACGTCCATCATGGCAGTATTTCTACCTCCTTAAGGGAAGCGGCTGAGGATGCGATGCGCGATACCAAAGTTCCATCTGTTACTGCTGCAACTATCACGCTTGAATTAGGAATCGATCTCGGTCAATTAGAGCGAGTCATTCAATTAAACGCGCCTTTATCTGTATCCAGTTTCTTACAGAGATTGGGACGTTCGGGAAGGCGAGGAAGTGCGGCAGATATGCGGTTTGTTTGCGCGGAGGAAGAACTATCAACAGAGGAATCGCTTCCTAATCAAATTCCTTGGCAACTGTTGCAAGCTATCGCGATTATCCAACTTTACTTAGAAGAACGCTGGATTGAGCCAATCAAGCCGGTTAAATATCCTTTTAGCCTTTTATATCACCAAACAATGAGTATTTTAGCAGCGCTGGAGGAACTCTCTCCCGCAGCTTTAGCTCAGCAAGTTTTAGCCTTACCACCCTTTGCAGCTATATCTAAAGATGATTTTAGGCAATTGCTCCGAAACTTGATAGGAATTGACCACATTCAGCAGACTGAGGGAGACAAATTAATTATCGGATTAGCTGGGGAGAAAATTGTAAAAAATTTTCATTTTTACGCCGTTTTTTCCGACACGGTTGAGTATGCTGTTAGGGATGAATCGATGGAAATTGGCAGTATCCTGATGCCTCCACCTGTTGGCAATTGCTTTGCCTTGGCAGGGAGAACGTGGGAAGTTTTGGATAGCGATGTTAAAACAAAAACGGTTTTTGTCAAGCAAGCGCAAGGTCAAGCTAAAATTTCTTGGCATGGTGGCAGTAGCAATATTCATACAAAAGTTCTTGAACGGATGCGAAAGGTTCTTTTTGAGGATATGCAGTATAGCTATTTGCAAAGTAATGCTAAAAAGCGCCTGAATGAAGCTCGTCAATTAGCTCGATTTGGGGAATTTGAAAGAAATAATATTGTTTCATTAGGAAGCAAAACTTGCTGCATATTTCCTTGGATGGGTACTGTCGCTTACCGCACCTTGGAAAGGTTTCTAAATTTCTTTGGTAGAGAGTCTCTGGATATCAAGAAGATTGGGGGTCAAGCTCCATACTTTATGACCGTTAAACTTGGAAAGGATGGGGTTGAAGAGCTTGGCTTGGAAATCCTGGCGTTTGGCAATAAAAGGATTACGGCGTTAGATTTAGTTGCTGTTGAAGAACCTTTAAAAATGCAAAAGTATGATGAGTTTATTCCTAGCAAGCTGCTTCGTAAAGCTTTTGCTTTCGATTGTCTAGATGTTGGAGAGCTGAAGAAAATTATTAGTGGTTGGTAGATGAGAGAATAGAAAGGCTAGAAGAAGCGTAAAACAAAGTTTAAGGCGAAGCGATCGCATCTATCTATAAATGTCATTTACTTATACCCGAACGATTCGTTTTCAGGATACCGACGCCGCCGGTGTTGTCTACTTTGCTAATGTCTTGGCAATGTGTCACGAAGCTTATGAAGAATCCCTAGCGGCTTTGGATATCAATCTCAAGTTGTTTTTCAGCAACCCGAATGTTGCGATTCCTATTGTTCATGCCAGCGTTGATTTTTTCAGTCCGATGTATTGTGGTGACAAAGTAGTTATTCAGTTAATTCCTCAACATCTTTCATCTGAAAAATTTGAAGTTAATTACCAATTTATTGCAGAGAATCGGGTAGTCGCACAAGCAATTACTCGGCACGTTTGCATCGATGCAGCTACTAGAAGTAGAAAAGAAATTCCAGCGGAGATGATTCGATGGCTTCAGCAATTGAAGGAAGAAGAGGAATAAACCGCATTAGCGTTCGCGTAGCGGCGCGGATGCGCGAGAGGGATGCGCGAGTAGACGCAAAGGATGCGAAGAGAGAGTTTATAGAGTGCGCTAGACTTCGTTATGCTGTCACTAAAATACCCTACTATAAGCAATTTTTTGTAGCTGTTCGCGGTTCACTTTTCCCTGAGCGTTTCTTGGTAATGTTTCTACTCGCACCCAGTATTTAGGGCGTTTAAATTTGCTCAATTTATCTTCAATTTCTATTTGTAGAGTATAAGTAGAAATGTCTGATTTACTGGGAACATAAACGGCTGTTACAATTTGTCCCCAGTGAGAGTCGGGTAAACCAATTACACAGACATCAGCAACTAAACCTGTAGCTTGAATTGCAGCTTCTACTTCAGAGGGGAAGACGTTTTCGCCACCTGTGATAATTTTGTTACTGCTACGACCGATAATATTTAAATTAACCTGTTCGTCAATAAAGCCTAAATCATCTACTTGGAAATGTTGTTGACTAGGAAATTTTTCTGGATAGTAACCAAGTGCCAAAGAACCAGATTTAATGGTAACAGTTCCTACTTGATTAATTTCTAATATCTCGCTGCTAGAACTACAAATTGTCACTTTGGCATGGGGGAGAATCTGACCGCAATTGTTAGTACCGTTGAGAAAAGATTCTGGTTTGAGGGTGGCAATTTGTGAGGCGGTTTCTGTCATGCCATAAGTGGGTGCTAAGCGGATGCTGTGGCGTCTCGCCTCTTCCAGAAGTTCTATCCACGCAGGGGCACCTCCCAAAAGCACTGTCTGAAAGCGGGATAACCAGGCGGTTAACTCTGGATTTTGTAGGAGACGTTGCAGTTGAGTAGGTACTAAGGATAGAAAAAATTCAGATGGCTCAATCTCGCACTTTTCACTAGCTTCTAATTCTTTAAATGGCACAATTGCTAATCTTCCTTCAGAGGTGAAGGAACGCATAAATTGCATCAAACCGCTGACATGATACAGGGGCAATACACAAAAAGAATTTACTTGATTTATTTGAAAATACTGTCTAAAACCTTGTACGGATGCCATTAAGGTTTCCCAGGTGTGGATGGCAAATCGAATCTGCCCTGATGAACCTCCGGTGGGAATCATAATCCAGTTGTTGATAGTTGCAGGGACGCGATTTTTGTCTCTACAAGATGGGAAGGTTAAAAAATAAGGGCAATCTCCCCAAATTAGGTCTGGTTGGACTAAATCAAAAACTTGTTGCCATTCGTGTTTAACCCAGTTGGGATTACAAATAAAAACTGGACAACCAGCGGCACAGGAAGCGATGAAGCTAGCAATAAATTGGATTGGTTCTCGCTCTGCTAGTAATATTTTTGGTTTATTTTCCGAGTTCGCAAGCGGGGTTAATTGATTAAATAATTGCTCGGCAATATCAATAAATTTGCGACTGTCGTAACCAATCAGCCAGTCATCATTAGCACGTTCTTTAAGATAGTCTAGTGGCGATTCCATCAATTCTTAAATCTGATTTCTTCATCTTCGTCAAACCAGTGGTTGATGCCAAAACCGACTGCTCGATTGTGACGGGATAATTCTGCTGCTAGCTTTAATGCTGCCTGCCTACCAATCGCGGTTTCAAAGACGGAGGAGAAGACGGCATCAATTTCATGTTGTTGGCAAAATTGGCGCAAACGGGATGGGGAACCGGCGATGCACGGTTTAATCACAAAAATTCCCCGCCAACCGTCACGGTACGCAGCTTCCATCTGGTCAATTGTAGCCACTGATTCATCTAAGGCGATCGCAGTGGCGTAGCACATACTTAATTCCGCCATCCCCTGAAATTGAGCCACAGACAGCGGTTGTTCGAGAAATTCAATTTCTACAGGTAATTCCTCCGCCTTAACATTGTCGCAAGTCCACAGCCACAGGTTGGCTTCCTCGTAACTGAGTCCGCCATTGGCATCCAGGCGCAGTTTTACCCCTTCTGGCAGTGTTTGGGTAAGTCGTTGGAAAATTTTTAGTTCATCTGCAATTGGGTAAACGCCGATTTTCCATTTGAAGGTGCGATATCCTTGGTTCCAAAGTGTCTGCCATTGATTTAAAGCGGCCTCGCCAGTGGGGAGTAAGCCGCTGTACGCATATTCTCTTGTGAGGCTTTCGCTGAACCTCTCCCCCAACCCCTCTCGATCCCCCCTTTCCCCCCTTAAAAAGGGGGGTTGGAGAGAGGCTTTCAATTCCCCCCCGTCCCCAGCAGGGAAGGGGGGCTGGGGGGTTAGGTTTGCCTTATCCTGAAAATGAGAGATATCTTCCCAAGCGGACTCGAAGCCAAATTGACAGGCGGGAAGGGCAGATGGGATGGAGAAAATCGTCTCAGTAGTAATTTCCTGCGGCTGCTGACGACAAAATGACAGCGCTTGCTCTAAGGTTTCGGAACCAAACCAGCTCAGGGGGGCGATTTCGCCCCAGCCGACTTGCCCGTTCTCATCAGTGAGGCGGAGGATGATGCCCTCTCGAATGTCCCAGATGCCGTGACTGGTTTGCAAGGGACGCACAAATCTCCGCCGGTAAGGACAAAACTCAAACCGATATTGCATCAGCTATAACGGCAGTACAAACCCCAATCCCAACAGCAGTCCACTCCAAAAATGTAGGGATACTGCGATGAATTTGCTGTTACTGACCTTCTCCGGTTGATCGTGATACTGGTGGACGTGGCGGCATAATTTGATGGCGAAGGGCAAACTTGCAAAGGTTAGCAACGTCCAAACGGGGAAAATTTGCAAAACGACAAACAACCCAGTCAGCGCATAAATACTGCCGCTAAACCAAGACAATAATTGCGATCCTCTCTGAGTGCCTAGGCGGACGATGGGCGATCGCTTCCCGGCTGCCAAATCGTCCGCAACCTGGTGAAAATGGGAGCAAAACAAAATTAAACTCGTGGCAATCCCTACAATAATAGACACTGCAAGGCTGGTCATCGACCATGTGCCGGTTTGACTATAATAAGCCGCCGCCACTGCTAGGGGACCAAAGCAAATAAAGCAGATAATTTCCCCCAAACCCTGGTAGCCTAAGCGAAAGGGAGGTCCCTGATAGCTGTAGCCCAACGCACAGCTCAGGAGTACCAATCCGATGACTGTGAGGTCTTGTTGCCACCATGCGATCGCTAAGATTCCCAGTACACCCAGCCCTAAAAACAGATTTGCTAGCCAAAAAATTAATGATTTGTTACCTGTCAAATTCACCAAGGAGTGGGCTTTGTTCTTATCAATACCCGTCTCCGAATCAAACACATCATTGCTGAGATTCAGCCATGCAATAATCAAAATTGCTGACATTAAAAATGTAGAAAATATTGCTCCCTGAAGCACTTGAGTGTCAGCAAAAGCAACAGATGTTCCCACCCAAATTGGAATAATAGCAACGCTGTACATGGGCGGCTTAATCGCTGCCATCCAAAGACCGGAGTCGCTGATGTTTGCCCCTCCACTGGTGGGATGATTAATCAATTTTGTATTCATTAGTCTCAATCTATGCTACTGCCAAGAAGCTACCAAATTTTACAACTCTAAAGCCGTGATAGGATATTTGCTACAGACTTTGTTACAAGCCCTTTAGTAGGGAGACAGAGGTTTCCAGTTGTGTCTTGACCTATGGAAGACTAGCCTATGTCAAATCTTAAGCAGGTTCTTTCAAAACTAGCTACTTGTTATGACCTCCCGCATATTCTGCTCGGTCAAATCACACATTGTATCTAAACAGTGTAGATTTAGATACAATGTTTAAGAGTTTTTAAAATCTAATCAATGAAGATGCCCCTGCGGTAATCATCCTGAAATTTAAGGTAAGGAATCATTGAAAGTATGACGACAATCTTAAAAGCAGGCGAAAGTTGTAAACTAGAAATACTACAGAGAAACCAATACATAGGCTTAGCCTTATTCCTCAAGAAATATTTTTGGAGAATTGTTAAGAATTTCAATAAGGTTATTGGTAAGCACACCTTACTTTTAGAAAATAGGGGAAGACTGGCAGATACGACCAGTTTTCAACGGACTGTCATTATTCTATTGGCTCTTAGGATAGGTTTGTTCGATTACTAACAATAAACCAGGAGCCACAGCTAGTTGTATTAACATCAAATTGCCAACCTATCCTTCCTTCCATGCTAGTCACACCCTATCTTAAAAACCTTTTTCAAGACACTCACGAACTGCATCAATTTCTTTTAGCCTTTAAGCAGACTGCTGTACAAAAAAAACAGACACAGCTCCTCAGTATTTCTCAAGAAATCCCAGCAGTCGATCCGTTGGTTGTCCTTCAGGCGATCGCTAGACCCGATCAATTACACTTTTACTTTGAAAAACCAGCACAAGGAGAAGCGATCGCTGCCATCGACACCGCAGCTGCGCTAACACTAGAAAGCCCCAATCGGTTTAACAAATCCCAGGAGTTTATTCAATCTTGCATTGCCAATACCACGAGTATTGGTGAAGTTAATTTACCTTTTTCGGGCGCTCATTTTTTCTGCGCTTTTACATTTTTTAATGAAAATCTAGGAGCGGATTCTCTTTTTCCTTCTGCCACAGTATTCTTACCCCGATGGCAAATCTCTCTAAAAAATCAGACTTCGGTAGTAGTCGCAAATATTCTGATTGATTCAGAGATAAATATTCAAGATTTAACTGAAAGCTTATGGCGTACATTTCAGGCAATCAGAGTTACTGGTTTAGAAAGATTTCATAGTGCATCTTTTCTAGATATCGCAATTGATGCCAGAAAACTATTTAAGAAACACGATGTTGCAGATGTAAACCATTTTAAATCATCGGTGGTTAAGGCTTTATCATCAATTCAGGAAGAAAAAATTCATAAAATTGTTTTGGCTCACGCCCTTGATGTTATCTCCCCGATTCCTTTCCAGTTAATTCCCTCCGTCAATCATTTACGAACTCGCAATCCTGATTGCAATATTTTTTCCACCAGTAACGGCAAGGGACAAAGTTTTATTGGTGCAAGTCCCGAACGTTTAATTAGTATTCATGACCATGAATTAGTAACGGACGCTCTGGCAGGTTCAGCACCCAGAGGAAAAATAGCAAGTGAAGATGCGGAATTAGCAAATCGGTTACTAACCAGTGAAAAAGAAAGGCGCGAACATCGAGTAGTCATTGATTTTATTCGCGATCGCCTTTCCCAGCTAGGTTTAAATCCTCAAGTATTGTCCCAACCACAGCTATTGAAACTCTTAAATATTCAGCATTTATGGACACCCATTCAGGCGAAAATCCCGGCAGGCGTTCATCCCTTAGAAATCCTGGCTGAACTCCATCCGACACCAGCCGTTGCTGGTGTCCCCAGCGAGAGTGCCCAGAAAGAAATTTGCCGCTATGAAACCTTCAACAGGTCATTATATGCCGCGCCGCTCGGTTGGGTAGATCGCCAAGGAAACAGTGAATTTGTTGTGGGAATTCGCTCCGCACTCATAGATGGCTGTCGTGCCAGACTCTACGCTGGTGCCGGTATCGTTGCTGGTTCCGATCCAGACAAAGAATTAGCAGAAATTCAACTTAAACTCCAGGCACTTCTAAAAGCCTTAGTCTAGACGGAACTCTTTCTTTCTTAGCATCTTTGCGGTTCATTCTTCTTTTAAATGCCCGTCGATTTTCGTAACACCAACTCCCTCTGGGCTTCTATCCTAACCGAAACATTAAAGCGACTAGGATTAACCACAGCCGTTATTTGTCCAGGTTCTCGTTCAACACCCCTTACTGTTGCTTTCGCTCAAACTGATGAGATAGAAGCCATTCCTGCTTTAGACGAACGATCCGCTGCATTTTTGGCATTAGGAATTGCGAAAAAATCTGGATTGCCGGTGGCGTTAGTTTGCACTTCTGGAACTGCCGGGGCAAATTTTTACCCAGCCGTAATTGAAGCTAGGGAAAGTCGAATTCCGCTTTTAGTTTTAACCGCCGATCGCCCCCCAGAATTGCGAGATTGTCATTCTGGACAGACGATCGATCAGGTGAAATTATTTGGCAATTATCCCAACTGGCAAGCTGAGTTAGCGTTGCCTTCTCTAGAGATGGGAATGCTGGGTTATCTGCGGCAGACAGTGATGTATGCGTGGGAAAGAACGCTCTTTCCAACTCCAGGCTCCGTTCATCTTAACATCCCCTTCCGCGACCCCCTCGCCCCAATTCCCGACGGTGCTGTAGAGATGCAAAATGGTGCGTCTATACTAGAAGAAGATTTCTTTGCAAATTGTCAGCCATTAGGAGCAACTTTCAACCTGCAACCTACCACTTTCAACCCCATACAGGAGTGGCAGCAATGTGACAGAGGAATTATTATCGCTGGGACTGCACAACCGAAAATACCGGAAGAGTATGCGATCGCGATCGCGCACCTCTCCAAATCTTTAAAATGGCCTGTATTGGCTGAGGCGCTATCTCCATTAAGGAACTATAGTCAACTGAACCCTTATCTAATTTCTACCTATGACTTAATCCTGCGTAATCAGCAGTTAGCGCAAAAACTGACACCAGAAATGGTAATTCAAATCGGTGAATTACCTACCAGTAAAGAACTGCGAAACTGGCTAGATAAAACTCAACCGCGCCGATGGGTAATTGACCCCAGCCACCACAATTTAGATCCCTTGCACGGCAATACAACCCACCTGCGAATCTCCATAGAACACCTATTTCAAACCTACCCAAATGAACTTGTAGAGACGCAAGCGATCGCGTCTTATCTCAGCAGTTGGTGTGAAGCCGAATCAAAGGTCAGGAAAGCCATCGACCAAACGATGGCAACAATGGACACACTTTTTGAAGGAAAAGCCGCTTGGTTACTTTCCAAGACGCTACCACCGGGCACTCCTCTGTTTATTTCTAATAGTATGCCGGTGCGAGATGTAGAGTTTTTCTGGGCACCCAACAATTCCGGGATTCAGCCCTTTTTTAATCGAGGCGCGAATGGCATTGATGGCACCTTATCGACTGCTTTAGGCATTGCACATCGCAATCAAAGCACTGTGATGCTGACAGGTGACTTAGCTTTATTGCACGATACTAACGGCTTTTTACTGAGAAGTAAATTTATAGGGCATTTGACCATAATTTTAATTAACAACAATGGCGGCGGCATCTTTGAAATGTTGCCGATTTCCAAATTTAACCCACCCTTTGAAGAATTTTTTGCCACACCACAGGATATAAATTTTGCTCAGCTTTGTGCTACTTACAATGTAGAGCATGAAGTGATCACATCCTGGGAACACCTGAAGCAACGATTAAACCCATTACCATCGCAGGGACTCCGGGTTTTAGAGTTGCCAACCAATCGCAAGGTAGATGCCAAATGGCGGAAAGAGAATTTAGGAAAATTTGCAGCAGATATCCTGTGAACCTTAACTCTGGTGAATCATTCAGCCTTTCATGCTAATGGATCGTCAGAATCTTTCTCCTGCTGACTCCTGTCATATTCTTCAATAAATTGCGCGATCGCATTTTTCTGTTCTTCTGTTAAACAATCCTTTTCAAGAAGGCTCCTAAGCCGGTTAATCGCTAAACATACGTCAACGTAGGGTTCAAGTAAATTCGGCTCAAGCCCGTAGCCGGTGGTTTGACCCATATTAGACTCAGATTTTCTAAATGCTTTTTCAAAAAACTTCTCAAAGAAATCAACTAGCCCTTCGTCGTTTTTAATCGCCTCTTTAACCCACTGTTTGACTTCATCCTCGCTTGTTTGCTCCCGCCAATAATACAGGATATGTGCTAAACCTGGCGTTTGTAATAGGGAGTTTTGCTGCACGGCATCTTGCACCTTATTTAAGGCAATTTCTTCAAGTTCATCAAGGTGCTGTGCGCTGATAAGTCTTTCTTCTTCTAGATTTGATTCACTAGCTCCAAACTTACCGTGTTGTTGACCTAGGACGACTACTTTGTCCACAATTGTTAAAACTGCCTTACCATTTGACATCGCCTGTTTCAACACCTCAAACCGTGCTGGTTCCTCAAGACGACGCAACAGATGTGAGATGATGCGCTCGATTCTGATATCATTTCCAAAATCAAACATTCCGCACGGTTCGTCTTCAGGACGCAAAAGGCGATCGCCCACATCCAATAAAGCTTGCACAATTGAAGGAATGCTATTTAAAGGAATTTCTTTTTCAGTGTAATCCTCAAGTTGTTCCAAAAATATCCGAACTTGCGTCGTACCCTCAGGACGTTTTTGATTAGCGAGTTCTACAAGAGTTTCTCCAAATGCCTTCGCATCGCCTGCCAAAGCAAGGATGGCTTTCATCTCGGTATTCGATAATTCACCTTCTGGTAACGCCAGACGGAAGTAGACTGGAAATACTTCTAAGCTGCACACGCGCAGTTGTCTGCGCCATGTTAACTCTTGTTGTGCAACGTATTGGGTATTATTACCCCAAATCGCTGATAACTTAGGAAAGAGGATCAATAGCAACCGTTTAACTGGCTCTTTATCCTCATCTTGAAGCTGAGCAAGCCAAGAATTGTAAAGAGATTTTAGTTCGTCTGCTGTAGCACTTACAAAACCTTTGGTATCCGTGTCTCCTGCAAAAGCTTTAGGATTTTTGCGAATGATGTCATATATCGTTGGGCAAAAGACTCGCAGCGACTCAACAGCGATGAAATCCACTGAGTTTACTTCACCTTGAACTGCCGGGTACGTCATGCTTAAGGTGTTTATCAAACGAGTGATATCGCGAGTGTTGGTAATAAATTGGTCTATCCCTTGATAGTAAATATTTCCCCAATAATTTCTATCTAATAGCTGTGTAGGGGTGTCAGCAAGTACGAAATTCAGTTTTTCAAAAAGTAGCCTGCGGAGTAGATTTTTATTGGGAATTGGTAACTCAAAAGGAACTTGAACAAGTTTATCAAGATAGGCTTCTCCAGTTGTCCCCTGCGTGTCTGCAAGTGCTTTGAGGGCAATTTCTTTATCGCAGGCTAGGACATAGACAACATTTGTAAAATTTGGAATGGCTTTGACAACGCGAAACAACTGTCTAATTTCGTCAGTGGCAAGCCTGTCAATATCGTCAATTGTTACCACGATTCGCGGATGCTGCTTTAGCAGTGTGTTTTCGACTTCTTCTTTTAAGTCGGAAGTATCCTTTTGCTTATCGTCAAATATTTTTTCTACTACCTTACCCGCTGGAGCGTAAGGAATAGGAATTTCAGAAAACAGTTTACCGAAATCGGCTAGTCGATCTTTTAACCCTTTCGGTACAGATTTGAATTCACTCAAAACAGCCTGTAATTGGTCAATGAAGCGCCTTGTGATATCTTCGTGTCCCGAAAACAACCAGGGATTAAAGGGTACGATAATTGGTTGCTCGTCCTCTGGTTTTTCCTTTAGATAGTGAACTAAAAAATTCAACAGCGTCGATTTGCCAGAACCCCAGGAACCGTAGACTGCAATCACGAAGCCTTCCGGAAAGCTCATTTTGCAAATACTGTCTGCTAGATATCTTGCAAAGGTCGCATATCCTAATCGATCTGCTTTCGGATTGGTTAAAGCGTTATCTGACGATAAAGCATTAAAATTCTCAGATTCGACTTCGGAATTCTTCTCAGTCTGTCCCATAAAATGCCTTTTCTTAGCCCTGTCGTCATGATGACACAGCGATCGCTCAAGCCTCCTCTCTCTTGAGGTTCTACCTAGTCACCGTAATTTCAAACACTGGGTTAAAATTCTCAAGCCGAAATACTGCACAACTCGAAATACTTCACAACTCTCTATGCAAATCAACTGGCAAACCGCCAAAACCTACGAAGACATCCTCTATCACAAAGGCGACGGTATCGCCAAAATCACGATTAATCGCCCGCACAAACGCAACGCTTTCCGCCCCAAAACCGTCTTTGAACTTTACAACGCCTTCTGCGATGCTCGCGAAGATACTAGCATTGGCGTCGTATTATTTACTGGCGCTGGTCCTCACACCGATGGCAAATACGCCTTCTGTTCTGGTGGCGATCAAAGTGTGCGGGGACAAGCTGGGTATGTAGACGATGAAGGCATCCCCCGCCTAAATGTCCTAGACTTGCAACGCCTAATTCGTTCCATGCCCAAAGTCGTCATTGCGCTTGTGGCAGGTTATGCCATCGGTGGCGGACACGTCCTGCACCTGATTTGCGACCTCACCATCGCCGCAGATAATGCTGTTTTTGGGCAAACTGGCCCTAAAGTCGGCAGCTTCGATGGTGGATTTGGTGCCAGCTATCTTGCCCGAATTGTTGGGCAAAAAAAGGCGCGAGAAATTTGGTTTCTCTGCCGCCAGTACAGCGCACAGCAAGCACTAGAAATGGGCTTAGTGAATTGCGTCGTGCCTGTAGAACAGCTGGAACAAGAAGGCATCCAGTGGGCTAATGAAATTTTAGAAAAAAGCCCGATTGCCATCCGGTGTCTAAAAGCTGCTTTCAACGCCGATTGCGATGGACAAGCTGGTTTGCAAGAACTCGCCGGTAATGCCACCTTGCTTTATTACATGACTGAGGAAGGAGCCGAAGGCAAGCAGGCATTTTTGGAAAAACGTCCACCCGATTTCCGTCAATATCCTTGGCTGCCTTAGTCGTTCGCAAATGGAAAAACCCGTTTTCTGAAAAAAAACGGGTTTAAAGAGTCATCTTTTGTAAAAAAGTATCCTAAAAGGCTCTTAAATCAAAAATCGCACCTTGACTTAAATAAGGTGCGATTCTAAAGCAAATCTTTATTTTTTTAAGAGTTGAAGCAAGTTGCCTTGACAAACTGCAAGGTGAGCTTACTATTCTTTATTTTATTCATACGAGCAGCGCCTCTTCTTCTACTGACTGTTGGGCAGTAGAGACATTCTCGTTAAGCGAGGTAGATTCTTGAGAAGAGTTCAGCGAACATTTGATTGAGAGCGCCTCCGGTGTTTTCAGGGTTTCATCCTGCCAGCGCATCATTACTTCGAGACGTTCCCAAGACGGCGCAAATGCCGGAAGTGCTAAAGAACAGGCTCCCCAGCCGCCTCGAACGGGCACGCCGAGTTGCTGACAAAGACCCCCACGACGCCCTTCGGGCTTGTAATACTGACAATACCGGCAGGCAGAAGTTACAGTATTTAAGGTCTTCATGGGAGTCCTCTTTAGGAGAATTTTTATCTATGCTTTATATTAAAATTCTCTATTAACGGTTGTAGAGTTTGGAATGTTGTAATCTATATTCCCCGTCTATGTTCTAGCGATCCCCAAGTACAAATACTGATTTAGATTTTCTTTAGCTTTGTGTAATAGACAGACACATGAAACATTAAAAACGGACACATCTATCTATAGTAAGTAATCTCATGAACAATACCATTTTTTAACAAAACCCTATGGGGATCAAGACAAACCTTAGGCGTATCCGTTTCAGAAAAGACTAAATTTAGCTCATTTATTCAGTCGTTTATCTCTTGATTTAAATGACAAACTTTGCATTGCTCGACTAAATTGAGATTTTTGCCTCTAAAATTCTTTGAGTCAGCCTTAGTAAGCAATTAAAATCATTACATTCCCTGTAACTACTTAGGAAGTAAGGATGTCAGCATACGGGCGAAGCAATCGGGAAATAGTATTGATGCCATAAATTCAGGGCATTAGTGGCATACAAGCTTCGCCTGAGAAGACTTTTGTCCAGAAGGCTACGCAGGCGTCCAAGTTACAAGATGTAACGGAGAGGAAACTAGCATCTGTAACATAGGATACAAAGCAACTTCACATTCCGGTTTGAATTAGGAACTAAGCAGATAGACCTAAATAAATTCAAGTGATGCAGATGATTTGTGGGGTTTGAGGGGTGCCGCCAGAGAAAGTAAGCGTTGCCCGCAACCTAGTAGCAATCCCTGTTTCGGCTTAATGGCACCGAATCTACTGAAAGCTAGCCTTTCCATTGCCTGACAGCACACAGGGCACACACAGCCCAGCGCTGGAGTTCTCCTGGAGGGGTGGGACACTGGCACTGGGGACAAAGCGGTGAATGTTGCGATCGCTCCCGCACACCCTCCGCCCAATGTTGAAAAGCTTGGTGGGGTTCTTTCAGTTGTGCCTTCTGGTTCAACGACGGTGAAGATGTCCCCTCAACAACTCGACTGGGATGCTCTTTCCATGCCACCGATTGTTCCTGTGCATACCAGGAACGATTAGAACCAGGCTTCTTCTGCCACTGAGCCGTCGAAAAGCGAATATCAACCAAATTGCTACCTAGATGGGCATTCAACTTTTGCAGGATTCGCTGACGCTCAAAAGTCAGCGTTTGTGCCCAAGCAGCACTGGATGTAGCAACCGACAAAACGCCCCTCGATATGGAAATCGGTCGCGTTTGAGCCTGCACCGCCACTCCCACCACCGAAGGCCAACACTTGAGTAACCGCTGAAATTCTTGGCTAGCCTGCCACGCCGCCTGATTTTCGATAGCCCCTAAGATATGATGAAGAGATTTAAAAGACATCCAACAAATCCCCAGCTAAATGGCAGAACGATCGATCCTCTTGCTCGATCGTACTCAAAACCAAGACAGCAGATTCGGGTTACGGTTGCCTTCAAGCAGAAAACAACGTGTAATAAAGAGAGCCGTCAGCTCTCCAAGATTCGTCAGTAGCTAAAGCTATGAGTCAAGGTCATTCGGTTGAGTCTTCTACTCGCCCCTCCCCCGCCCAGTCCATCAATCCAGCCTTGCAGGCAGCTCTGGGCAGTCTCGACGTGCAGTTAGAAGAAGAATTATCTCGATACCGACGCGAACGAGGGGGACGTGGGGCGTCGCCTGCCCCCCGCATGAATCACGATCGGGTTCGCAACAAACCTATCGACTTAATTTCCGTGAGTGCTACGGGAGGCAGGAATCAATCACCCGCCCCAGCAAAGCCTCCCGCATCCCCACCGCCACCGCCACCGCCGCCAGCCAGCCCACCACAGGCAGCAAATCTGGAAGGCAAGGGAGTTGAGACAACCATCCAGAATGAAACAGGGTATACACCGCCCGCACCCGCGCCATCTTTTGACTTATCGGCTCCTGGAGCGGAACTAGCGACCTTCGCCACGCCGCCCCAGGAGCCAGCTTGGCATCCAGAACCAGCAGCAGAGCCACCGGAGTTTGTCAATCCAACTTCAACGCACGTCCCTCCCAATGACTATCTGGAATCTTCCGAACAACTTCTGCGAAGTTTGGTGGAAGAAGAGGCGTCAGCTCCTCGTCGCTCAGAACGCAGTTTTCTGGATAGCCTGCTGACTCCACTAGGAGTTGGTTCCTTGTTGTTGTTGCTATTTTCAACTGCCACCTTGGGCTATTTAGTGACGAATCCTGGCAGCCTCAGTTTTCTAGGTTTAGATCGCTTCCAGGAGTCAGGCACTCCCACCGTTGCTCAAAATCCAACGGCAACAACTTCAACGGCAACAAGTCCAACGGCAACAAGTCCAACGGCAACAACTCCAACCACCAATGCCCCAGCAGCCGGAGCTGCGCCAAGTGGCCCAAACCTGGCGACTGACGAGTTTGTGGACGTAAATTTGGATACCTTAAGCACTTTGCCATCTTCCAGTCCAGCTTCAAGATCCAATGTGGCAGGCTTACCCAAAACCCAAGTAGTGGTGCCAACAATTTCCCCTCTACCCAGTTCACCTGCCCCCGCAAACTCCTCATCTGGGCAATCTGGCTCGGTGCCGCTTCCAGGGCTGCCGCCAGCCGCAACAGTGCCCCTTACACCCGCCAGCCCTCTCCCAGGATTGCCGCAACGCCCCGCCTCTGGACAACCGAGTATACAACCGAGTGTGAAACCCTCCCCGACTGCGGCAACTCCTGCGCCGAATCCAGAGGGCTTCTATTATGTGTTTGTAAAATACAATGGCGAAAGCTCTTTGCAACAGGCGCGAAAGGTTGTTCCCGATGCCTATTTATCGCCAGAAGGCACTCAAATTTATCTCGGTGCATTCAAGAAAGAATCTCAGGCTCAAACATTGGTAAAAGAGCTTCAGACACAGGGGATTTCTGCGGCGGTCGATCAGCCTTAAGCTGGAGGTGGTTGAGTTGGAAAGTAACCTAGCATTCTGTTAACGTTGCTACTGGGACTGCGATGCCCTAAGAGGGCGACTGCTTTTAGGGGTTCGCTGCCGTGTTCGCGATCGAGTGACCGCGCTCCACTGAACCCGTGCGTTGTGAATGGAGAACTGACATGGGATTGATCGACCGCATCTTGCGAGTAATTCGAGCCAACATCAACAGTCTGATTGGACAAGCGGAAGATCCAGAAAAAATCCTGGAAGAAACGGTCATGGAAATGCAGGAGAATTTGATTCAACTGCGACAGGCGGTGGCTCAAGCGATCGCTACCCAAAAACGGACTGAGCGACAATGCAACCAAGCGCAGTCTACCTCCCAAGAATGGTACAATCGCGCCCAACTGGCACTGCAAAAAGGTGACGAAAACTTAGCTCGCCAAGCCCTCACCAAGCGAAAATCCTATCAGGAAACCGCAGAGGCAATGCAGGCGCAGATCGAGCAACAAAATCAAGTCGTCGGCAGGCTCAAGCAAGATATGCGATCGCTAGAGAGCAAAATCTCGGAAGCCAAGACGAAAAAAGATATGTACATCGTTCGCGCTCGTTCGGCTCAAGCATCTGCGAAAATTAACGAGATGTTAGGTGGTGTTAACACTGCTAGTTCTCTGACCGCCTTCGAGCGCATGGAAGAAAAAGTCTTGCAACTAGAAGCGCAGTCAGAAGCGATCGCTGAACTCGGAAGCGATGACCTGCAAAAGAAATTTCTCTCCCTGGAAGATGCTGGAGATATTGATACCGAATTAGCTACCATGAAAGCTCAGCTGAGCCAAGGCACCGAAGCACCGCAACTGCCGTCTAGTCAGCAGGCACTTGACCCTAGCCAAGATGCCGAATTACAAAAAATTCGCTCCCAACTGGAAAGTTCTTGATCTGGAAACTACCGCTTTGGACTAGAAGTTTCTAGACTAGGAAGAAAAGTGTTGGGTCTTTAACGATTCCTGAAGGTTGCCCAAGTCACTCTTGCCTAGCGCCCTAGACTAGAAATGGTGTTTGGGGCAATTGCCGATTACTGCACCGATGGAAAACCTGACCTCCTAAATTGAACTTGCTCAAGGCTACTTTCAAAGCCTGGAAATACCTACATTAGTACACGCCAAGAGGATAAACAGCGTCATGGGATTATTCGATCGCATTAGCCGAGTCGTCCGAGCCAATCTTAACGATGTAGTCAGCAAAGCTGAAGACCCAGAAAAAATTCTGGAGCAGTCCATCATCGATATGCAGGAAGACCTGGTGCAGTTGCGTCAGGCTGTTGCTAGATCCATTGCCACCCAAAAACGAACTCAGCAACAATACAACCAAGCCCAAACCGAAGCGAACAACTGGCAAAACCGCGCCCAGTTAGCTCTGCAAAAAGGCGATGAAAATCTCGCTAGAGAAGCGCTGGTACGCAAGAAGACAAACGCTGACACTGCCGCTACTCTGAAAACTAGCTTGGATGGACAAACCACTCAGGTAGACACCCTCAAGCGCAACTTGATTGCCTTGGAAAGTAAAATTTCCGAAGCCAAGACCAAGAAAGATATGCTTAAGGCACGGGCACAAGCTGCTAAGGCTCAGGAGCAGCTACAAAACACCGTGGGACGCTTGGGAACCAGCACTGCAATGGGTGCATTCGAGCGCATGGAAGAAAAAGTTTTGGAACTAGAAGCCCGTTCCACAGCAGCCGCCGAGCTTACTGGCAATAATTTAGATCAGCAATTTGCCATGCTCGAATCCGGCAACGATGTTGATGACGAATTGGCAGCAATGAAAGCGCAGTTAACTGGTTCTTCCACCACCCAAGCGCAACTACCGGCAGGAAACCCAACCACTTCCTCTACTCCTAAATCTAATTCCGCTAATTCCGCAGTTGATAACGAATTAGAAGACCTGAAAAGGCAATTGGATAACCTATAGATTCCTGCACTTTTCGATAACTTATCTACGAATCAAAACTTTGATAGACCGCTCTGCATTCATCTGACACTCGTTGACGATGGGATTAAGAGGGTCTATCTTGTCATAACTGGCTGACTTAAGGAAAACTGTACTGACGCAAGCAGCCTGAAAATAAATTTCTAGCTTAAAGCTAAAGCTTCCTTTAGCTTCCTGGTAAGCCTTTGAACCCGTTTAGATGGGTTTTGAACTTTATCCAAAACTTTAGTTTAGTGCTGAAGTTAGCAAAATTTCTCTTAAGTTCAGTGCTATTTGACGCAGATAAGTTTCGTACGATTAAAAGCGTGGCTAGTTGAAGATTTTAGGATAAATTTTCGCTTGCTGGCGTAGGTTTTAGCGAAAGGGAGCAACATTGATGCCAAAGACATAAGGATTGGTGATGCTGAGCGGGCCTAGGTCGATTATTGAATTTTGAAAAAGCCGTGAATCAGGTGTTAGTAATTAGACAAAGTTCGCTTAAAAAATAAATTTTAAACTACTTAAAATAAGAAAACATAGATAAAATGCCTGGATTAAAACTATAAATAAAGCTTTTATACTCATCAAGTGCGATCGCAAATTTCCTTGATGTACCCCCATTCCCAACGAACCGCCTGAGGTACTGTATTACAATCAGTAAGGCGTAAACCTTGATTGCTTTCCTGCCCACTGGCAACGGTTTTGAATACCGTGTTAAGTAGGTAAAGCAATAATATAAATGTCAATCGGGGGTGACATGAGCAGCACAATCTCAATTAATGATGCAGAGTTTGAAACAGAAGTCCTGAAAGCCACTCAGCCAGTATTAGTGTATTTCTGGGCGTCTTGGTGCGGCCCTTGCCGCCTCGTATCGCCAGTCGTACAAGCCGCTGCGGAAACTTATGGCGATCGCCTCAAGGTCGTGAAAATGGAAAGCGACCCCAATCCCGAATCTGTGGCAAAGTACAAAGTAGAAGGTCTTCCAGCTCTCAGGCTGTTTAAGGACAGTGAGGTGATTGAATCTTATGAGGGAGCGATTGGGAAGCAGAAATTAATGAGTATCCTGGAAACTCACCTGTAAACAGTCAGTAGTCATTAGTCATTGGTTATCGCTCGGTGAGAGACAAAAAACACCGGACAACAGACTAAGGACTAAGGACTAAAGACTAAGGACTAAAGACTAAATATGCAGTTCGCCAAGCGTTTACAACCCCTGCAAACCAATGTGTTTGCCGATATGGATCGGGCTAAGGCAAAAGCCAGGACGGCGGGACAAAATATCATCGATCTATCGCTGGGTTCCTCCGATTTACCGGCGTCAGATCGGGTTATCGACGCGATCGCCCAATCTTTATCTGACCCCAAAACCCACGGCTATTTGCTGTTTCACGGCACTCAAGCTTTTCGCCAAGCTGCCGCTTGCTGGTACACCCAGAAATACGGGATTCAGGTTGACCCGGAAACCGAAGTGCTGACCCTGATTGGTTCCCAGGAAGGCACCGCTCATTTACCCTTAGCAGTGCTGAATCCAGGGGATTTTGCCTTACTGCTTGATCCGGGTTATCCATCTCATGCTGGGGGAGTTTACCTAGCTGGTGGTCAAATTTATCCAATGCCACTACGGGCGGAAAATGGGTTTTTGCCAGTGTTTGAGGAGATCCCCTTGCCGGTTTTGGCTCAGTCACGAATGATGGTACTGAGCTATCCTCACAACCCCACAACTGCGATCGCGCCCCTATCTTTTTTCCAGACAGCGGTTGATTTTTGCCAGCGTCATAATCTAGTGCTGGTTCACGATTTTCCCTACGCCGACCTGGTATTTGAAGACGTTGCGGTTCCCTCAATCTTACAAGCCGACCCTGAAAAAAGCGTCTCGATTGAGTTTTTTACTTTATCGAAGTCTTACAACATGGGCGGCTTTCGCATCGGCTACGCGATTGGGAATGCAAATCTGATCCGCGCCTTGCGCCAGGTGAAAGCGGCAGTTGATTTCAACCAATACCAAGGAATTTTGAATGGAGCGATCGCAGCCCTAAGTGGCTCTCAAGAGGGTGTTAAAGCGGCAGTTGAAATCTTCCGCCAACGCCGGGATGCCTTTGTCAAAGCGCTTCACAGAATTGGCTGGGAGGTTCCTACCCCATCTGCCACCATGTATGTTTGGGCTAAATTGCCAGAACCGTGGGCACAGGACTCCATCAACTTTTGTACCTATTTGGTAGAAACCACTGGCGTTGCTGCCTCACCCGGTGCCGGTTTTGGTAAATCTGGAGAAGGATATGTACGGTTTGCGCTGGTACACGATCCAGAAGTATTAGAAATGGCGGTTGAAAAGATATCCCCGGTCATGTCTAAGTGAGAATACCAGCGCTCGCTGCCTAAAAGGGCTGCAAGTCTTATCTTGCGTGTGCCAAGTAAATAGTCAAATCAAATGCACAAGGACTGATTAGCTTCGCCTCAAAAAGAGAGTGGAGCTATTTTTTCTGCAATCAACATAACCGTAAATCTACGATCAGTTCACTAACTTATCCGTAAATTTCTCGGAATAAGAAACAACTGGAAGCGCAAAAACCAGTTAGAAGCAGTAAGTTTTTAGACATTTAATACCACCTAGATTCAAATAGATGCTTTGCTGTCAGCAGTCAGCCGTAGGAGAAAGCGGTTGCCACTAACGTATAGATGCGAGCGATCGCCTCTGTAACAACTAATGAGAGGCAATGTCCCTAAAGGTTAGGCAGGTTAAATGCCCCATAGCTTAAAACTCATGGAAACTACTCTTGACAGAATTCATATTTTGGATAACCTTCCTATTTCTAGGTTTAGGTCTCCTATTACTGTGTATTACTACGGTCAGTATACGGGGAAATAAAATTGTTTTTTGCCTTCAATCTTTTACTCAAACTTTACTAAAAATCATCAAAAGTTTACCGAGTAAAACTAGTTATTTGACTATATTAGATAGAGACAAGCAAATAACAAAAAGCAGGCTAAAAAGACGGGCGCTTGATTGTTGTCCCTGCTTATTTGGAACTGTTAACCCCGATCGAAAACTGACCGCGCCCTAGCTACTGTGCGCGTTATCAAGCAAAACTCATCTAGACAGACAACTTGTGGAGACACACAAAATGACAGGTACTATCAAGAAAATTTTGCTCAGCGCTTCAGTGTTGGCAAGCCTCAGTGCGATCGCTAGCGCCCCAGCATCCGCTGCATCCATCAAAAATGCTACCGTTACTGGAGCAGCACCCTATCTAACCTACGACGCCGACGCTACAAACACGTTCCAGGTAAACAATACCCCCGGCACTTGGGTTAATGAGCAAAAAGTTCTAGGCGGAAATAGCGCTAATCCAACTGGAAACATCGAGCTATTTTCCAATAGTGAAACCCTGAGCAACTCCGCATACACAAGCTACACCGGCGTCTCCAGCTTACAAGGCACCATCGGTGGTAAGAGCATTACCCTCAGCAGCCTCACCGCAGCGGACTGGAATACCGATGTTGGTGGCACAACTTTGGCTCAGAAATGGTTGAATGATTTAATCGTTGCCAACAATCTCAGTCCCTTACTGGGAGCAAATACCCAAACTGAAATTTTGGATGCTTTTGTAGCAGGTGGGGGACTTCAGAGATTTAGCGACCCGAATCTCTCCTACGTCAACCAGGACAATGATGGTACTATCCGCGTTGGGTTGGCTGGTCACCTGAATGGGGCATCTTTGATTCAACAGTCACTTCAACCTACCCAAGCTAAGATCCAGAGTGGCTACAATACACTGGTACAAACTCGCACTCAGGCACAAACGGCACTAAATACAGCAACAATCTCACTTCCTAAGCTGAAAACGACACTCAATGATCTGAATATTCAATTAAACAAGGCCACCACAAGTACTCAAAAAACTCTGATCCAGAATGAGATCAAAAAAGTGAACGGTCTAATTAGTGACGCTAACACTGCCATCGCTACATTACCTGGAACAATTAAGACATTAGATGCCCAAATATTAGGTGTCTCAGCTAAATTAGACCCGCTGACCGCTTTTATCAACAATACCAATCTAGTCATCCAAGCTAGTGAAATCGTTAAGGTTGCCTATAATGGTGGCCCAGCTCAATACCTTTACAGCTTTAGCGCCACAAACTCTGGGCTAGTTGAAAAAGGCGATGGTATCTCTCATAGCGGTAACTATGAAGTCACGCTCAAAGGCGAAGTTCCTCCTTCAGAATCAGTTCCCGAACCCTCAGCCATGCTGGGTCTACTCGGTGTAGGTAGTTTCTTTGCCGTCAAGCGTAAGATGCTGAAAAAAGCCTAAATTGTGCAGTCACTGCGGTTTTACATAAAAAACTAGCAGTGTCAATAGTCAGCTAAAAATCGTAAATTTAATCGGCACCGTCAAGAGAAAGAGACGAGCCGATTTTTTCTTTATACAAACATCACAGTAAATTTACGGTATCTTTACCAACTTCTCCGTAAATACCACTAAATTATGACAGTTGTAGTAAAAAATAGACAGACATATCTGAGGGTGCCAAGAAGTCCAGTACCACCTGAAGCTCAAAACCGACAACACGCTTGATAATCCGGTTGGGGTGGCTGTACGAAAGCACAATCCTAGAACTGATGGAGACACCAAAATGTTAGGAAATGTAAAGTTATCAATCGCTACTGCGGGAGCAGCAGTTGTCACTTTGGGCACAATTGGTATGGCTCCTGTTGAGGCAGCCCAATTGACAAAACTCGATTACTCTGGGAAGGTCAGTGGCACTGTTTCCTTGTTCGGGGATTTCACCGTGGATGTAGACAAGAGCTACGTTATCGATAATCTCAGCGGTAGGCTGCAAGATGCAGGAGATTCAGAACTAACCCTCGATCATCCTTTCGGTTATTTAGGAGATTATTTTGGTAGTTACCTCAGTAATTTGGGTTCCATTGATTCTTTTAGCGGTTTTGGCTCCATCTTCAAGGGTTTAAGTTATAGTCCAACCGATCTTCTTTCTACGTTTAATTTCTCTTACAGCAAGATTACCGATATCTTGACTGTAAAAGGCTATGAGTTCGATAAGATTAAAGTGTGCCTGAGTGGTACCTGTAATATTTCTGGTGAAGGTTTGGCGTTAGGTTCTGTGTCAAGCCCTATTTTTGGAAAAGTCCCTGTTAAAGCATCTGTAAATTTCAAGGTTTCCCAGACAGCAACGCCCCTCGACGTACCCGAACCTTCCGCATTGTTAGGTTTAATTGGTTTGGGTGGTTTCTTTGCTGCTAAGCGCAAGTTGCAAAAAGCAGCATAAATTTTGCATCTTCCACAGTCTTAGCCTAAAAAAGTAGGGAGCTATCTGCTCCCTTTTTTTGTTGCAATTTAAGCGTTGTTGCAATCCGGAATGTCACCTAATCCCTTACCGTAAACAGTGAGGAAGAAATTCTATTTTTCCCCCGCTTCTTTTAAGCATTTTTCCAGGTGATACCATTTCACCAATTACGTCTAACAGATACTTCTGTGATGGAGGAACCCCCTCAATCCCCCGTTCGCCGAGCAAGGCAAGATTTACTCTCTCCGTACCCCCTTCAATCTCCCCACTTTTCGGAGCCAAGACAAGGAAGAATTCTGATTCACGGGGATTAGAGTAGGGCTCTCAATGATAAATAATGTTTTTAAAAACGAGATACACCCGAAGGCAGTGTCCCTAGAATCCTTGCTCTTGGAGCTTCTGGAGCATTGTGGGAACGAAATAGCTAACTTGTTGAGGAGTCTAGTTTGAACAACTGAGGGTTGAAAAGATGCTTTTCAGGAGTCACTCGTCTTGTACTATGCCCCGCTTAATCTAAAGAGTTGGTTTACCCTAGAGACGCCATTAATGACCTCTGGAACAAATCATCAAAATTGTCTTGCCAGAGTACTCGCCTATCTGAATTCATTCCGACTTTGCTGGGAGTGCCATACATTGCAACGCTGCTGAAAGTTTTTCAGGCATTAGGAATTCCCTTAGCCAGAGATACACTAAGCCATGCTGAGAGGATCAGTATCCTGCTAATACCCCAGCACGTCAATTTTTAAGTTCGCCTAAACCTGAACTTCACTCGAATGGCACTGATATAAGAGCCTTGCGATAAATCTCTCACCTTAAAGCTCGCAACCTGTTTTAACAGGTTGCGAGCTTTTGCTCCGGCAGTATTTTGGGTCAGTTAAAACTGACTTTAGCTCTTAGCGCGTTCCCAAAGAGCGCTGCCGTTCGCCATAGGCGTTCCCGTTCGCGTTCCCGAAGGATAGGATAGGGTATTTTAGTTCAGGACAAAAGTTAAGTGCCATTCAACTTTGATCTATTGTTAACCGGATAACTTATTAATAAAGTTATAGCTACACTGAGTGCAATGGATTCGGTTAATGCTTATATCACTTTTAACTATCTTCCCAGGTCAATTTAACGGGAGCGGTGAGACTGAACGTTCACAATTCAACCCGAATTCCGACTTTAGTGCTGAAGCATCTCCTAAGCGAATTTTGCTCGTTGAGGATAACCAAACGAATCGACAGCTGCTAAATGACTATCTTGGTTATCTGGGATACCAAGTTTTCTCCCTAGCCGGGGGGGCTGATTTTTTTCAGACGATGGCTGAGTTTCAGCCGCACTTAGTTTTGCTAGACTTAAAATTACCAGACATTGATGGCTATACGCTACTCCAGCAAATCCAAGAAAGGCCAGACTGGCTCCACATCCCCGTGTTTGTCGTTTCCGCCTATGCTTTTCAAGCAGATGAAGAGCGTGCCCTTAGTTTAGGGGCACGTCGGTTCTTTGTTAAACCTGTGAATCTAGTTTCTTTGAGACAAGCTATTGCAGAAGAAATTCATTAACGACTTCGTGAATTTCTGGCAATTAAATCAATCGTTATTCACTTTTATTTTCGTTAATGTATTTTTCCACGGTGAGGCTTAGATTTTGCACAGAAGAACTTATTCCCCTAACCTGAGCTTCTACTTGTGCCAATAACAAGATCACTGTCTGGAGTTGGTTGAGCGTGTCATCCATAGCGTTCCGATATTGATTCTCAAACTCTTCCAATTTCATAATTTTAACCAGGGGGAGGTAGTTAGCAAAAAATGTTGTAGCAGCATTTTAAAACCAATTTCAACTTAAAAGCTGAAAGATTAGCATTATTCGTTATAACTTTATCTAACCTGGTAATGACTTCAAGAAAGCTTAACTGATTTCCGGAAAGAGATCTCGCATTTAAAAATTAAAATTAATGCGAACTTTTACTGAGTTGTGAAGTTAGTAAAAAACGTTAATTACGAATTTGCACTGATATTTAGAATTAAATAAAAATGGTGGCTACGAAATTTTACCAGATAGAAAATCCGTTACTGTTTGTTCAAGGGCGCGACTTAAAAATTAACAATTGCTGCTGTCTAGGAGTGTATTAGGATGACAGATCCGCAAACCCTAAGAAATGGGAACGAATTATTTCCCGCCACAACTCAAGCTGGTTATCTATCGGCTGAAGGAGCGATCGCATCTACAAAAATCCTGCCGCTCCTCAAAGAGCCAGAACGCCTGGAAAGCCGTCTGAAAGAGATTCCGCCAGAACCAGGGGTCTATTTTATGAAGGATGTTAGCGATCGCATCCTCTACATTGGCAAGTCGAAAAAATTGCGATCGCGAGTTCGCTCTTATTTCCGCGACTCCCAAAAATTGAGCGATCGCATTATGATGATGGTGCGGCAAATCGCAGAGATTGAATTCATCGTCACCGACACAGAAGCCGAAGCACTCGCGCTAGAAGCCAATCTAGTTAAGCAGCATCAACCCTACTTCAACGTGCTGCTCAAAGATGATAAGAAGTATCCTTACGTTCTGGTTACGTGGTCGGAAGAATATCCTCGCATTTTCATTACTCGGAACAGGCGTCTGGGAAAAGAAAAAGATAAGTATTATGGCCCTTTTGTGGATGCAGGTTTGTTGCGAACCACGTTACGAATCGCAAAACGGCTCTTCCCAATCCGCCAGCGTCCGCAACCTTTATTTAAAGATCGTCCTTGCCTGAACTACGATTTAGGGCGGTGTCCAGGCGTCTGTCAAAAGTTGATTTCACCAGAAGAATATCGCAAAACAATCCAAAAAATCGCGATGGTTTTCCAAGGACGAGCCGGAGAACTGATTGATATTTTAACGGCGAATATGGAAAAGGCAGCCGAAGAGCTAAACTTTGAGGTAGCAGCGCGGATGCGCGACCAAATCGCCGGGTTAAAGTCTTTGAGTGCCGACCAAAAAGTATCTTTGCCAGATGATACCGTTTCGCGGGATGCGATCGCTCTGGCTGCTGATGCCCAACACGCCTGCATCCAATTGTTCCAGATGCGTGCGGGAAAACTGGTTGGTCGTTTAGGCTTTGTGGCAGAAGCGCAATCAGGTACGCCGGGAGCCATCTTGCAGCGGGTGTTAGAGGAACATTACGCAAATGCAGAGTCCGTAGAAATCCCGATAGAAATTCTGGTGCAGCACGAGTTGCCAGAAGGGGAAATGCTCACAGAATTCTTAACAGAGCGAAAAGGGCGAAAAGTAACGCTACTTGCTCCCCAGCGGCAAACCAAGGCAGAATTAATTGAGATGGTGGAGCGCAACGCCCAGTATGAACTGGCGCGGATGCAACGATTAGGCGATCGCAATACCCAAGCAATGGAAGATTTAGCCGCCATTGTTGACCTACCCGACTTACCCCACCGGATTGAAGGCTACGACATCTCTCACATTCAGGGAGCGAATGCTGTCGCGTCTCAGGTAGTCTTCATCGACGCTATACCGGCAAAGCAGCACTATCGCCACTATAAAATAAAAAATCCCACCGTTACTGCCGGTCACTCGGACGACTTTGCCAGTCTTGCGGAAGTTATCCAGCGGCGTTTTCGCAAGTATGCTGAAGATCCGCAAATGCAGCGAGTCGGGAATCCTGATTGGCCCGATTTAGTAATGATTGACGGCGGGAAAGGTCAGCTTTCGTCAGTTGTCGCCGTCTTGCAAGAAATGAATTTAATGGAAGATTTGCGCGTGGTTAGTCTTGCCAAGCAGCGAGAGGAGATTTTCTTACCGGGTGAATCTTCACCGTTACAGACGGATGCAGAACAACCAGGGGTGCAATTGTTGCGACGACTGCGGGATGAGGCGCACCGATTTGCAGTCAGTTTCCACCGTCAGCAGCGCAGCGATAAGCTGAGGCGATCGCGTTTAGATGAAATTCCAGGATTGGGCTTTCAGCGACAGAAACAACTCTTGGCGCATTTTCGTTCCATTGATTATATCCGCGAAGCGACTCCAAAGCAGCTAACTGAGGCTCCTGGCGTTGGCCCTAAGTTAGCCCAGGAAATCTACGATTATTTCCATCCCGCTTAACCGATGCCAAAATCAATCTTCAATCACTTGTGATTCTCTTGCTCTCTTCCTCTCTTGCTTCGCGTCCTTTGCGTCCTTGGCGGTTCGTTAAAAAAATCTCTGACAAATCAAAGAAGATAGCGATAGACAAAATTTAAACCGCAGAGGACGCAAGAATTGAAAAGCCGTATCTTAATCGGTCTGCTGATAGTTCTAGCGCCCTTCAAGGTACTAGCTGACGAAGCACACCCGCGTTTATTTCTAACTCAAAGACGGATCGAACAAATCCGATCGGCAATTCGGGTGCCGCGATCGCATCATCAGCAAGCATTCAATGCCCTGAAAGCGCGAGTAACCCAGAACAACTGGCGCATTTATGATGGCAACCCGAATGACGGCAACTGGAACTATGCCCGTTCCTATCTAGCACGGGAAGCAGCGCTGCTGTACTTATTGACAAATGAAAATAAGTATGCATATATTGCCTACCAAGCCCTCCATCTCATCCACCGAGATCCAGACCCAGATAACCGCCTGCCGGAAGCGCAATATGGGCTATCTAGGGCGACGGTGGGGCAAAATTTTGCGATCGCCTATGATTGGGCGTATCGCGGTTGGACTCCACAGCAGCGAGATTACATTAAAAACAAAATTAACATCGCCCTCGATACTTGGGAGAATTTCCGCCACCCTAACCTCACTAATCCAGCAATGGCTTCTAACTGGGTAGCAGTCTGTCGAGGCGGGGAACTCGTGATGATGTTGGCTGTGTACGAGGAAGGCAACCGCGCCAAGCGATACAGTCAGCTCAAGGGGTGGCTGAAAACTCACCTACTCAACGCTTACGGTCAGTTGGGTTTAAGTCAGGAAGGGATTGGTTATGACAGTTATGCAGGGATTTTTTTAGTTCCAGCGGTTTATGCCCTCCGGAGTGTTGGGGATACTGACCTTGACGCCGATTTTGCCGCGCGACATTTCTGGAAACTGGTCATGTACGCCGGTGCATTTATGATGAATGAATCGGGCGATCGCTACTTTCTTCAATCTGGCGTATCCGGTGCAGGCATCGGTGATGAAGGCTGGACGAGTCTCCTCCTGGGATCGGTACCCCCACGCTTATTGCCCTTCTACCGCTACTTTTACGATCGGCACATGGGGATAGATGCCCCAGGCACCCCAGCCGAGAAATTTGACAAACACCGGGGCGCAACGATCTGGTCGCTAATCTATTACCCAGAAAGCGCCCCTTCCTTTAATCCAACAGGTGTGTTTCCCTCGTCTATGGGGGATGAAAAAAGAGGCGCTTACTTTTTCCGCGATCGCTGGCAAGATGAGAACGATATCCTCGTGTCGGTGATGGCAGATAGCGATCGCCACCAGAATGCTTGGGATCAGTCAGAAGCCTTCCAACTTGGCTTACTCGCTTACAACCATCATTTCATCGGAGGGCCTGCCAAAATTTCTGGCAACCCTGCCACTTTTAGCACCCTCTTGGTGGACGGAAAAGCACAGCGCGATCGCGGTACAACGGGAAGGCATGAATTTTTCAATTCCACCCCAGATGGCGGTTACGTCATCATCGACGGTGGGGAGAAATACGCTAGTTTGGGCTTAAGCAGCGCCAAGCGCCACCTCCTGGTCAACTTTTCTGAAACTGATAATACCGCTGTATTGGCAACGCTCGATCGAATTCGGGATGAGGAGGCGCATACCTACACCTGGCAACTCAACCTCGGAAACGAGAAAGGTGATGGTGGCGTCACTGCAACGGTTGGAATGGAAGGCGGGTTGTCAACTTTTTTGCTACGCGGCGGTAGTGACAGCTACCTCAAAGGCTGGGTGCTGCACCCAAAAGCAGCAGTAGTAACTGCGGGCGATCCGTTGCAAGTCAGTATTTCCGGTGCAAATGCCGAAATCTGGATCGCTACCTTTGTAGGCAGGGGAATCCCGCCTGTAGCAACTATCACGGGTATGGGGATGGCAGCCGTTCTGGAAGTGGGTAATGTGCAACTCCGCTACGACGCTGATACGAATCGAACGATCGCCGAATCCAGAGACGACGTGAGAGAGGTCGGCAAGACATTTCCGAAACAATAGCTGCCAGTTGTCGCAGCCACTGGTCCTATGCCACCCTTCTGCGAAGCACTACGATAGACTCAACCTGCTGAATCCTGCCTGGGTATGATCTACTGTCCAAATCCCAATTGCCGCGATCGCCTAAATCCTGACAATTATAAATTTTGCCAAAATTGTGGCTGCCATTTATTACTGAGAAATCGCTACCGTATCCTCAAACCGATTGGTGGTGGCGGATTTGGCAGAACCTATCAGGCAGCAGATACTGACTGTATGAATGCGCCCTGCGTGGTGAAGCAATTTTTACCATCCTCAGAGATTCAAGCCAATCCGAAGGCGCTGGAAAAAGCAACGGCAATGTTTAACCAGGAAGGCGTGCGGTTGTTTCAACTGGGAGAACATCCCCACATTCCCAGACTGCTTGCTTACTTTGAAGAAGATAAGCGCCTGTATCTGGTGCAAGAGTTGATTGCGGGACTCACTTTACGTCAAGAATTGGCTACTCAGGGAGCTTTTAGCGAACAAAAGATTAGACAGCTTTTGGCTGAGTTACTGCCAATTCTCAAATTTATTCACGAACGTGGGGTGATTCACCGGGATATCAAGCTAGAGAATATTATGCGTCGTTACCGAAACGGCAGGTTAGTCCTAATTGATTTCGGCGTCTCCAAACTGGTGACAGAAACGACAATGGGGCAAGTGGGGACAACGGTCGGTACGGTAGGATATACGCCGATGGAACAAATGCACGGTCATGCCTACCCCGCTAGCGATCTCTACAGTTTAGGAGTCACTTGCGTTTGTCTGCTCACCCAATCTCTTCCTACATTAGGTGGTTCTGATGGTCTTTATGAACCGCTAGAGTGTCGCTGGATGTGGCGAGAGCGTCTGCCTGATGGCACAACTATTAGTCAAGAGTTAGGGCAAATCTTGGATAAACTGCTTCAGCCTTTACCTAAGGATCGCTATAAATCAGCTTCCGAGGTGCTGGAAGCCTTGCACTCTAAACTTACTAGACCTCCTGATGTCAGTGTCACGATACCCACGATGGCTTCCTCTCCCGCTCATCTCAGGGCATTGGGGATAAATTACAGCAAACTGCGGGATTTCCTGACCGCCCGGAACTGGAAGGAAGCAGATCGGGAAACACGAATGCTCCTGCTGAAAATTTCCCATCGAGAACCAGAAGGCTGGCTGAGAGTTGAAGATTTTCAAAAGTTTCCCTGCCAACACCTCAGTACGATCGATCGACTCTGGGTAAATTACAGCGACGGACGCTTTGGCTTTAGTGTCCAGAAGCGCATTTGGGAAAAGATTGGCGGAAAACCTAACTTTGACTATGCCACTTGGTGTCGTTTTGGCGACCAAGTGGGTTGGCGTGTCAAAGGCAATTGGTTAAATTACTCGGATCTCACTTTCTCCGGAAATTCTGCCCCATCGGGTCATCTTCCGGCTGGAGGATTAGAAGAGACTGGATTGGGTCGCTGGGATTTGGTGTGTTCTTCTCTGGTGGCGAGACTCGCCAAGTGTAAAATTTGCTAATGGCTTATTGGATTTTGATTCATTCTTAGGAACGTCGATTAAAGAACTTAGGCTCGTTCGCGTTCTGTAGGGGCATACCCAGAAAAAGCCCCTACAGTCATGCCCCTACAAAAGAAATCGGGGGTTAATCAATCCACACTCCTTAATAAAGCCGACTCAACACGTACTCAGCCATGTCAATGAGCGCTTGACGGCACTCCGAGTGCGGTAAATCTGCTAATTGTTGAACGGCGAGTTGGGCATGATGGGCAGCTAATTCGCGCGATCGCTCAATGCCCTGACTTTCTTCAATCAAGGCGATCGCTGCTTCTAAATCCCCCTCCTCTGTAAATTCCCGCTCAATGAGCGCCTCCAGGTAAGGTTTTTCTTCCAAGGCAAATAACACGGGTGCTGTTAGATTGCCACTTTTTAGATCCGATCCGGCTGGCTTACCTAAAGCTTCTGTCGAACCCGTGAAGTCAAAAATATCATCCACAATCTGGAAAGCCAAGCCGAGATGACGTCCGTAGCGATACAAATTTTCTGCCGCCTCCTCCGAGACATCACTGAGTAGTCCAGCCGCCTTCGCACTGTTAGCCATCAACGAGGCAGTTTTGTAGTAACTCTTCTCTAAGTAAGCTTCAAGGGACATACTGGCATCAAAGCGATTCAGCCCTTGCTGAATTTCTCCTTCTGCCATATCCATAATCACTTCTGAGAGCAGTTTCACTACTTCTAAATTATTCAAATTTGCCAAATACCAAGAAGATTGGGCAAATAAGAAGTCTCCCGCCAACACAGCGATGCGATTGCCAAACCGGCTATGAACCGTGGCAATACCGCGTCTTACCTCGGATTCATCCACCACATCGTCGTGTACCAGACTAGCGGTGTGAATCATTTCCGTAATTTCTGCGAGACGTCGGTGACGTGGGGTAATGTCTTGATCCAGCATGGTTGCCCGCGATATCAGCAGGACGATAGCGGGTCTAACGCGCTTTCCTCCTGCCCCAAATAAGTGTTCTGCCGCCGCATACAGGATGGGGTGACGGGCACCAACCAGCTTTTTCAAATTCTCCGTCAGAACACGTAGGTCTGATTCAACAGGGGCAAAGAGGGAGGTCACTGAGGTCATGGATCAGCTGACTCTGGCTTAATAGTTACGAAATTTTACATTCCTGTCATTTATTTTAAGCTAATGCTCCCCTACAGGGAAGTTTTGTTCCTTAGAAGATGCCCCCGCAGCCTTTTTTTGAAATTGTATCGACTTGTAAAGTATCTAAAAAAATCCCTCCTAACCCTTGGGGATCTTGTGTTACTCTAATATGTAAGGATTTGAAAAGCTTAATAGAGTTATTGAGCCAAAAAATTACAGAAAACACTTACGTGTTTGTAATGAATTGGTAAAGGATGGCAGATTTTTGGTAGGCGGTAGCATTTCCGGCTTCCTGCATCTTTTTCTAGCGTTAAGGCTCTAGGAAAACTAGCCATCCAAACATAAAGGACTTTCAATAGGCACTGTAGATTAGCTTGCTATCTACGGGATTGCCGAAAAAATCTCAGATTATTTTTATTAATTTTCTGGGGTTTTAGTTAAATCAAGAATTTTTGGGGCGACAGCGACCTCCAGAATTCCTATGGGCAGCCATATTCTCAAGCATTGACTCAAGTCTTGACTTGGGGCATTGTCTTAGGAAAAGAACTTGTATAAAAATTTACATTCCGCTACTTGTGATTGTGCGACACTATGACGTATAATGATATGCCTCTGATTATCCCATTTTTAGCCACTGGTTATTTATTGACGGTTTACCTGCTGTTGATTCTGGCACAGCGAACTGTGAAAGGTGCGGGTAGGACGAAGTCCATACCCTAGCGATCGCGACAGAAGTATTAGCCGTTTGCACCACGCTCACCTCATCGATCCGCGAGTAGCAGTCAAATCTAGAATTTTGGATTGAAGAACCCATTCTTGAATTGACTGCTACTCGCTCAGCTCTAGCGGTAATTGCCGATGTAGCACTGTCGGTAAATAAACTTTTTCTACCGCAGGCGTACACCCTAGCCACTGTACTGACAGTTGTGCAAACTGTTCGGGACAACCGCTCACGGCAAACCGAGTTGCTAGCGGCGGGCGGGTGTTTCTCAGTCCTAGTAAATCCAGCTCTTGTGCAGCCGCAGCCACTACATGAACTGCCGGATCGCATAGCTTCACCGACCGGGGCAGAATTTTCCTCAGGACGGGTGCTAAGTGGGGATAGTGGGTACAGCCATAAACAAGCGTGTCAATACGATGGTGCAGTAACGGTGCCAAGTACTCCCGCGCCACTTCTAGGGTGTAAGGCTCATGGATGCGGTTTTGCTCAATCACCGGCACAAACTCTGGGCAACCGACTTGCCAAACTTGGGCAGTGGCGTCAACTTCTAAAATCGCGCGACGATAAGCGTTGCTAGCAGCAGTGGCTGGGGTAGCGATAACTCCAATCCGGTTGCCTAGCTCAACAGCCGCGCGGGCACCAGGCAAGATAACTCCCAAAATCGGGAGAGGAAACTCAGACCGCACTGCCTCTAAAGCGAGGGCAGAACTGGTGTTGCACGCCATGATCGCCATTTTGACGCCCTGCTGCATCATCCAGATGAGAATTTCGCGCACAAAGTGCAAAATTTCTGCCTGAGAGCGAGTGCCGTAGGGCAGTCGAGCTGTATCGCCAAAGTAAAGAACGGATTCGGATGGCAGCTGCCGGTAGAGTTCCCTCAATACCGTCAGCCCGCCGACTCCGCTATCAAAAATCCCAATTCTGGCTCGTTGAAGAGCCTCATTTGTTTTTTGTTCCTTATTCATCATTAATCAACCACTCCCCACAAACCGGCATTTAGAGACTTTGTTGAATGTACTGTAGAATACCGCGAGCGATCGCTCTTGCCATCTGGCTCTGGTAATTTGGCGAAGCCAACTTCACAGCCTCTTGTGGGCTGGACACAAAACCAACCTCCACTAAAACAGCGGGCATCGAACTCTTCCTCAGTACATAAAATCTCGCCTGCCGCACTCCTCGATCTCGGATATCAACGTTCTGCAAAATACTATTGTGAATGGTTTGCGCTAAACGCCCACCACTAGAGTAATAGTAAGTCTCCAGCCCCTGCACATCAGGACGCCCACCAATTGAATTGGCGTGGATACTGACGAATAAATCGGCATTGGCTCGCTCAGCCATCGTTACTCGTGGTTGCAAGTCTACAAAATAGTCATCCTTTCGCGTCATCACCGCCTGGATGCCCTGTTGCTCTAGCAATGCCGCTACCTGCTGTGCAATCGGCAAAATTACATCGACCTCTCGCAAACCTCTATAACCGATGGCTCCAGGGTCTTTGCCTCCATGTCCGGCATCTACAACCACAACCAATCGTCCAACACGGGGGCGGGGTCGCGAAGGCGGATTGTTATTCTGAGGCGGCGGCACGTTAACAGAACCCGTGGGCGGAACCCGAATAGGGCCTGTGGGAGGAACAACCGAGCCAAGGCGACTTCGTTGCAGTTGCAGTGCTAAAAGTTGGTCGCTCACCTGATTGAGTTCTCCAACCTGTACCCCTGAGGCTGGTTGCACCAGAATGACGACAGTCCGCGAGTCTTGCTGCTGCAAACGCACCCGCCGCACTGAAGTGGTGGCATCCAGTTGAGGTCCCCTAACTCGGTCAGCTAGTTCAGCGGAAGGAATCGTAATTCGATAAACTCCCTCTCTTGCATCCCATCTGCCGGTGTATCTTACAGACGCATCCGCCCGAATTAATAACTGGGTTCCGGAAGAAGCGAGTTCAACCGATTGAATTGTTGCTAACTGATTATTCGGACGGTTGGTGGGGACGGGTTGGCTGGGTGCAGTTGAAGGCGGTCTAGACCCCCCCGAAATGGGAGAGGGTTGATTTCCAGCTAGTGGTGGGCTTTCAATGTCGCCAGCACTCGTACCCTTCGGCAAGATGACAATACCGCCAAAATCGCTAACACTTGCCAGCCAGTCCGGGCTTTCTCTCCTCACGTTCATCGTGACGCGAACGATTGAGGGTGAAGTATCAACTTGGGACAATAAGATGCGACTGACGCCATAGCGATTCACCGTCGAAGAAGGCGATGTAAGACTGCGGGAAAGGGTCGCTCCTCGCAGGTCAAAAGTAATGTTTTTGCGATCGCTACTCCGGTTCACCTTAATAATCTGCGGGCGACCCCCATTCGTCTTTAGGAAAAACCCATCCCGCGTTACCTGCACATCTTCGATTTGAGCAAGCGACCCAACCGTTACGTTTGGAGGTGTCTGACGAATCGGTGGGCGACTCAGCACTGGAGGCGGCGAAGGATTTCTAGGAGCTTGATTGGGAAGCGGTTGCAAAGGGGGCGGCGGAGAATTTCCCAAATCTAGATCTCTGGGTGCTAGATCTCTGGGTGAAGGATTTGACACCTGTGCTACTCGTTCGGGCTTTGGTAATTGCACCGACCACTGGCTGGGGGAAGCTCCTCGAACTAGCACTTTTTCTGGATCGAGGGTGTAACCAGGGTCTAATTCAATCACCATCCGAGTAGTATTACCTTCAAACTGTCCTACTCGCAGAGAACGCAGCGATCCAGCCAACTGCTGAGTCACCGTTGAGCGCCCCAAGCTGGTACCGGGCAGATCGATTACCACACGGGTCGGGTTGGCAAGCAGTTGCGCTCGCGGTTGAACTCCATCATCCGTCCTAAAGTCTAGTCGGTTCTGATTGGCATCAAAACGCCAATACACCAGTCTTGCCGCATTCGCGGGAAGTGAAACGAGAAAAATGCTCAAAAAACTGGGTAATAGCCAGTAAAATCTCACTATCGTTGCTCCTGAAAAAGGCAAAGACCGTAATAATCGGCCTGTACGCTGTAGACCTGTTTCGGATGTTTTCGGTTCACATCCGGTGCATTGTGGTAAACAAAGTAAACGATTTTAGACTGGGTTGAACAATATCACGACTTTGGTCGCAATGCAGAATAATCGACTAGGCATGACTTTTTTCGCTGGAAAAAGCCAATTACCATCGGGAAGATGCCTGGTGTATGGAGTTTCTCATCAGAGATTTTTGTTCTCAGGGCTTGGCAATGATAACGTCTTGATGCTGCCTATTCCCAAGCCGCGCGAGCCAACACTTTTCTCAAAGCGAGAGAAACCTTTTAAATCCGATTAAATCCGATAACCAACCCCAAGGGACGTAGATAAAGTGACTTAAGTTTCACAAAAACCGTTTGCTGTTAGTTTTTTGTCAGTAGGTACTACGGAGTAGGTAGTCGGTGTTGATTGTATACCACCACTACCCACTACCCACACATGAATTAATAACTAATCGCTTTCCTTAGCAGGAACCGATGCAGGCTCTTGAAACACAAACCGTAATAAGGGAGGTGCTAAAAAAGTTGTCAAGATGACCATCATAATAATCGCGGCTTCTGTGGCTTCAGACAAAGCACCGCTGGCAGAACCAACACCGGCAAAGACCAACCCGACTTCGCCTCGTGGAATCATCCCGACGCCAATCGCTAATCGGTTGATCTGAGGTTGACCAAATACGACTAGACCCGTAACAACCTTTCCGAGAATTGCCACGACAATCAGGAACATAGCCATGAACAACCCTTCCCGGTTACTGGGAACCGCTGGATTGAGAACTCCTAGGTCAGTTTTAGCCCCAACCGTTACAAAGAAAATCGGCACCAGCAGATCGGCAATAGGCACTACCTGCTTTTCCAGTTCTTTACGCTTATCCGTTTCGTCTAAGACTAAGCCAGCTGCAAAAGCTCCCAAAATGGCTTCTAGGTGAATAGCGGCTCCCACATAGGCCATCAAGAATGCGAAGATGAAAGCCGGTATGACTAGCCCGCCGCGCGTCTTGAGCTGATCGGCGATCGCTACAAAGGATTTGTTAAAAACCTTACCTAGCAGAATCGCACCTAGTAGAAAACTACTGGCGCTGACGATCAGATAAATGACGTTGCTGACATCTACTTCACCCGTTTTTGCCAAACTTGCTACCACTGCCAAAACGATGATACCCAGAACATCGTCTATAACCGCAGCGCCCAGAATAATCTGACCTTCTCTAGAAGTGAGACGCCCCAATTCTGAGAGAACTTTGGAAGTAATCCCAATGCTGGTTGCAGTCAAAGCCGCACCCGCAAAAATCGCCGGAACCGCTGGCACGCCAAAAAAGAGCATCAGCCCCGCAGTGCCAGCTGCAAAGGGCACCACTACCCCCACCACTGCGACGACGACTGCCTGGATACCGACTGCCATCAGTTCCTTTAAGTTCGACTCCAGACCAATTTCAAATAGCAGTACGATTACGCCCAGTTCTGCTAAAACGGAAATGACTTCGCTCTGGGTTTGAAATACTTCACCAATCGTGTCGAGACTTAAGCCAGAAGTGCCTTGCAGGAAGGACATCAGGACAGAATCAGAAGCGACTGACCCGCTTTCTGGAAATACCAGCAGATGCAGGGCGGAGATACCCACCACTACACCGCCGACTAGTTCGCCTAATACAGGCGGGAAGCCCATCCAGTTTGATATCTCCGCCCCCATTTTGCTAGCGAAGTAAATGATGACTAAAGTCAGTAACACTGCCGCTAAGACCACTGGACTTTTTTCTGCTTCTTGTGTTGCTGTCGCTAAGACAGGAATGGTTTTGCTCGAAAGTGAGAGTGAGAAAGTTGGGCTTAGTAAACTAAGCCAGTGAGCTGCATCTATCGGCATGAGTTCTGCACAAAATCATTCTTTTCAATGTACAAGCTTCTTTACAAAATCAAGCTTTTATCTGGGGATTTAACAAGAGTCAAAGACCTGTCAAGATGATGGCTTAAAAGGGGCGCAGTCAATTTCGCGGCGCGATCGCATAGTTGAATCTAATCCCTGAAAGCAAAGTATAAATACTTACCATACCCGATAGGACTGGCGATCGGGCGATACCCCTTGCATTACAACTAGCACTATCGCCTGAGTTGCTAAAACGGTAACTGCTGAGATTTTTTGGCTGTGGTAGTGGCAGATTAGGAACATTCCACCGGCACAATGAAAAGCAGCTGGTGCAGTTCTAGTATGAGACAACACGATCTAATGAATCGAACTCCATCTTTCGCAAGTTCCTGGTATCAGCGTCAGGCAATATCTTTCGCCGTGGGTCTTTTAAGTGTAATCATGACGAATCCAGCGATCGCCCAAGAGAAAATGTTGCGAACCATCACTGTCACTGGCAGGGGAGAAGAATCGATTGCAACAACGTTAACGCTGGTGCGGCTGGGGGTTGAGGTTCAGGGTAAAGTGGCGGCGGATGTGCAGCAGGAAGCAGCACGACGCTCTAGCGCAGTGGTGGATTTGCTAAAATCTCGCAATGTCGAAAAATTACAAACCACCGGCATTAGCCTCAACCCGACTTACAGCTACGAAAACAACGTCCAGCGTCTGACTGGGTATACCGCCACCAACATCGTTAGCTTTCGAGTCAATAATCAAACAGCCGGAACGCTTCTGGATGAAGCGGTGAAAGCTGGGGCGACGCGGATTGACGGCATTAGTTTTATTGCTGCTGATAGTGCGATCGCGACCGCTCAAAAGCAAGCTTTGCGCGAAGCGACTCAAGATGCCCAAGAGCAAGCGGATGCTGTTTTGAGTGCCCTAAATCTTACTCGCCGGGAAGTGGTAAACATTCAAGTTAATGGTGCTTCTACGACGCCGCCGCCCCCAATGCCCCTAGCTGACATGGCTTTGCGATCTGGAAAAGTAGAGGCGTCTACACCCGTGATTGGTGGCGAACAACAGGTAGAGGCATCCGTGACTCTACAAATTACCTATTAGGAATATCTGTGGGCTTTTGCCCACTTGATATTTCTGAGGAATTCGATAACGGATTTTAGGACAACTTGCGATCGCTCCTCACCAACAACGCCTTAATGCTGGTGCTGGTATCCCGCAAGGAACTGAGTGTTTACGCAAGTGAGTATCGCTTTGTCTATGCTTGTTTTTCAACCTAGGTCACGTTCTCAAGTTGGGTGAACTGACTACAGAGTAGGACTTCTAAAAAGGTAATCAGGCAATTTGAAGCGTACTGGGTTCAGGGATGGATTCACCTTCTGCAAGCCATGCTTCTAAGTACATTTCAATCACTTCTTCGCCCTTGTGAATTGCTTCCTCACGAGTTTTGCCGTGAGTGCAAGGCATGACAACGCGATCGCCAAACTCTGGGATAGTGACTAGGAAAAGTTGATCTTCATCTGACCACTGAATAACCATGCTGTATCGATTCATGAATCTTTGTCCTCCCTTAACTCCTCCAGTTCAGCTAATAATCGCGCTAACTGCTTCTCTAAATAGAGGGGTACATCGTCTCCATCCTTACCTGGAATTGTCAGTGTTTTTCTAAGTAAAGGATGTCGCCAACGCTCGTGACTACCTTTGCCGCGCTTGGGCAGATATACAAACCCTTCACGCGCAATCTGAGCTTTTAACTCTCGAATTTTCCTGGGCATGGATTTTGTTTACGCCGATCCATTGAATCTTCATTGATAAGCGAGTTCTTTGAAATCGTATCGGGTTTTTAAGAGACTGCGCGTCCGCTCTAGCAGAAACTTAGGGTCCTGTGCTGACAACGAACCCCTCAAAACGCCTTACAGACAACCGATGATGGTACATCATTATTCGGGAACGGGATCTGCCTGCAACGCTAGTGCATCAGCTTCAAACTCGTCGATGCAGAACCCCAATACACGTAACATGAACTCAATATCGAAGCCCATTATCGGGGGCGTAGCATAGATCGCGCTACGGTATGTGGGTCTTTCGGCGAATCCGTGTAACTTGAAGCTGTGCGTACCCTTTCCCGGTCGCCCCTCATGGATGTATGCACACCGCATTTGCTTGTAGGCGATCGCGCCGTATCGAGAAAAAGTTAGCCATTCCTCAAGCTTAGTGCGATCCATTTCCGGGTAATTTGCCAGAGTCCTAGTGATGGTCGCATCCAAACTCCAGTCCTCCGAGGAACAACGGGTACGTTGTTCCTGAAGCACAGTTGGAGTACAGCGTCCCCCAACTGTGCCCAAAAATGTGCGTATATTCTCAGGTAGATCCGCAGCTTTCCCTTTATCGACTCGGTTCCAGATGTCCGGTAATGAGACAAGCTGGAATAGCTCACCACCGTAGCGTGCAAGGAAAGCGTCGAAAATATTGCGTTTACCCATTTTCTTGCCGCATTGCTTACTTCCGATGTTGCCTGCCCATAGGTTGGAAAGCTGGTCAAGTTCTCCCCAGAGCAACACGTTAGCTTCATGGCTGTGCTTGCTGAAGTCTAAATCACGGATAAATGCGTGTCGTTCTCTCCAATAATCAAAGAAACTCGTGATCCGCCATTGCAACTCTTCGCTCATATTTTCTGCCATTTAGGTAATTGGTATAAATCGTTAATTATGGAGAAACTTTCTGTATATTTCCCCGATTGAGGTGGATAAACTGAAAGCTTACAGCTTATTCACCTAACGTAGTGCAAACATCTACCTTTTGAACTTTGCTGTTCAGTGGTTCCCACGAGCCGAAAGAGCTTTCCAACTACTGGAGCGACTATTTGATTAACACTGGTAGCTTGCGGGTGATCTACTTAGAAGAGGAATCCGCCTGTGAGTTAATCCTACAGCCTGTAGAGGACTTCACCAATATTTGCGATCGCGCTGCTGTAGATACCATTATTCATCTCACTCGCTGCGGAGGTGGGGATTTCTGGGAAATGTGGCGAAGTTTGAAAGATAGCGATCGCAACTTACTACAGAGTCTAGTTTACAAAGAAGCGATCGCACACCAAGACACAATGATTTTGCAGACAACAGAGGATGGCTAATGCTTCCAAGCGCCTTTGGTAGAGAAGTTTATCAAACGTGTAGTGATAGAAATTTGATATCTTCTCAACCCTCTAGCCAAGTCAGCATCCTTATAGTTGAGATGACGATCTCAGATGTCTAACCAATCCCATAATTCTTGTTGCTTTTTCTTCATACTTCTGAGATGACGAAGGAGAACAGCCAAGGGATTGATTCCCTGTAATAATAGCAAAGTCATCCAACAGAGAGCCTTGAGTTGACTGAAGGGTGTCGGTCGAGTTAGCGCCTCATGAATGGCGATTCGGGCTTCATCAAGAAAACTGTCATACTCTCCAATAATCGTAGATTCATGGAACACGCCAGCGTTAATGCCATGAATACCACTCACCCAGTCTCTTCCCATTAGAATTCTCTCCAATAGACTAACCTCAAGGTGATATAAGTCGTGGTAGTGAATCCACCTATCTCGGACTCGGACAGGCTGATCGCCGATTTTGACCAGAATTAGGCTGATACAACCCAGCATTTTCTTGAGGCTGACGATTCTGGAGTTGTTTACGCAATAGCTGAAGTACAACCTCACGAAGGTAACTCGAAAAGTGCGATCGCCAAATGAACCAAATTTGTGTTTCTTGTCAGCACAAACTCGGTTGGGAGTTTGAGAGACTTTCCCTGTGGCTGGTGTTGGCGTGTCAGTGCTGGAAAGGGTCGGACTACAAGCTTCGTCCAGAACTAGAAACAAGTAATAAGGAACTTCAGAATAGCGCTTTTTTAATCTCCACCCTAGCTTATTATCCGCCTGTGAACCGAGACACTGCTTTAAGCGGCGCTTTAGGTCACAGCGATATTCTTGTAGAGTGCTAGCCGGTAGGTGTTGGCGATACTTGTGAATGACAAAAGCCCGCAGCAGCAATTGCTTGAGGCGGGCAGCAAAAACGGTATCCTTAGAAACGGAAGCCCCTCCTCCCCACAACGCTTGGTTTAGAGCCATTTTTTGTCGTTTCGAGAGTTGATTTTGTTGAAGCCGCGTCCCCAATGTCTTCTTCATGTTCCGCAATTGGTATCCGAATGCTTAATCACATCTGTATATTTAGTTCGTGACAAGTTCAGATTTTTTTGGGAATTTGAGAAGCATTATTGATATGGCAATACCAGCAAATTAGTTTTTCGGGGTAGCACCTGAGGGACTTACTCCATTCAGGGCGAGTATTATCGGGAATTGTGAAGAAGTTTGTAAGATAGCGAGTGCAACTTCCTGCGGTGTCTAGTTTCAGGAGAAACTCCCACAAACTAAAATCCCAGGATTGTCCGAAAACTGGTTAGGAAAGAAGTGTTGCATCAACAAGGCGATAGCGAAGCACTAACTTGTCAGTTCGCATTTTTGTGCCTTTAGTGCAAAAATTTATTGAACAGATGGTAGAAGAGGAAGAATAGGCAAGGGTTTCAGCAAGTTCTCCTGGGTACTTTTATCGATGAGAAGTACCATAAGCGATCGCTTGTGTCAGAAATTATTACTAATCCGTGGAAGATTATCCAACTACATTTTAAGTTAATTAAACTCTGCGTTATCCTCTGCATACCTTTGCGTTAAAAAACAAAAAAGGTGGGCATCGCCCACCCTACATAAATTAACCCTTAATACAGACAACCTGCTTCAACGTCGCCACAACTTCAACGAGATCCGCTTGATTAGCCATAACTTGCTCGATCGGTTTATAAGCGCCAGGAATTTCATCCAAAACGCCCTCATCCTTGCGGCACTCTACACCATTTGTTTGCTGAATCAAATCATCCAATGTGTAGACATTCTTTGCCTTATTTCGAGACATCAAACGTCCAGCGCCGTGACTGCAAGAACAGTAGCTTTCAGCATTACCTTTACCCTTAACAATGAAGGATTTTGCCCCCATTGAACCGGGAATAATGCCGTAGTCTTCTTCACGTGCCCGGACTGCACCTTTGCGAGTGACATACACATCTTCGCCAAAATGCACTTCTTTTTCGGCGTAGTTGTGGTGACAGTTCACTGACAGCAGCGGCTTTGTTTGTTTACCCCCAGCGAGATGCTTTTCTACAATCCGCTTGAAACGCGCCATCATCACGTCACGGTTGAAACGGGCGTAGTCTTGCGCCCACTGTAGATCGTGCCAGTAGGTGGCAAATTCAGGCGTACCAGCGACAAAGTAAGCTAAGTCTGGATCGGGTAAGCGATCGCCTGCTAGTTTTGCGAGTTCTTTAGCCGTGCCAATATGGTTTTGTGCCAGCATATTGCCGATGTTGCGCGAACCAGAGTGCAGCATTAACCAGACAGAGTTCTCCGTATCTAAGCAAACTTCAATAAAATGATTCCCACCACCGAGAGAACCCATCTGCTTCATGGCTTTACTTTCTAGGCGCTTGACTCCTGAATGTAATTCCTTGAAATCTCGCCAACCTTGCCAGTTAAGGACTGCTTTTTCAACATCTTTGTTTTCATTGAAACCAACCGGAATCGCTGCTTCTAAATCCAGACGAATTTGCTTTAGCTTACCCTCCAATTGTTCGGCAGTAAAGGGTGTTTTAATTGCCATCATCCCGCAGTTGTGGACAAAAACGCCAGCACTTAGGGCAAAGTTACCATATTCTGGCACTGTCAAGCAGTAAACATCTTCTCTTTCTGCCAAGGGAATAATTTCGACTACTTTATGGTTGTAGCCGTGTTGATTCTTTCTGTGATTATGAAGCCCGATTGGACTTTTGACTTCATCTCCACAAGTTTCACAGATGTAAATCCGATTAGCAATTTCCTTGCTCTTGTATCTTCCCTTTTCGCTGGTGTTGTATTGAATTAAAAACTGCTTTCCTCTGGCCCCATTTCCCGATACGGATGCCCTGAAATGTTCTGGACGTTCCTGCATATATTGAAGAATATGTTTCGTCCCTCTTTCAGAATAATATCTGTATCCATCCGGAGTAGTGGCTTTAGCCGCGATCGCTTGCTTTCTTTTTTCCTCAAACTCTAACGATTGCCAATGGGTATTCCTGTCTACTAATGAGCGGTGATAGGCAGAATGATCTTTATCACCCATAAACTCTAGATTTTCTGGACGATTGTCAGCTTGCTCAAAGTTATTGTGGTGAATAACAGTTCTCTGACCGTTAAATGAAGGAACTTTCCCTAATAACCCAGACCGAGCAATAACCCAGTGCGCTTTTTGCCATCTACCTGAATAGGGTTGCTGGATTAAAATATATCCATCTTTATCTACTTGGGAATAAAAAGGCATCAACGAAGCACCAGCTTTGAGGTCGCCAGCTTCCTGATAAGTGCCGTTTCTGAGCATGAATTGATGGTCAGGGGTACATTTGATTTCCTCTCCGTTGTCGAGAACTACCTTTAAGAGTTCTGCATTACGACGAGTTAGCTTAGCTGTAGCCTTCGCGGCTACAATTCTTTGAGTCTCGGTGCAGGAATAGACAACAAACTCTTGCTGAGCTTTGGCTAGTTCTCCGATTGGGTAGGATTTACCATCAGCTAAAGGAACCAGAGTGTCACCAGTAAAGCAACCAATATCCACACCGACAGCAGCTGGCATAATTGCTTCTTTAGTCGCCACAACAGAACCTACCAAGGCACCTTTGCCAAGGTGAACGTCTGGCATCAGCGCTACGTGTTTGAATACAAATGGCAGGGAGGCAACATTCTTTGCCATCTTGGTTTCATCGGAACCAAGGGCATGATTTGCCCAAGATAGCACTGGCACTGGGGTTGAAATTTCTAGCTTTTCGTATGGCATAAACGTTTGCCGCTGATATTTGATATTAAAGATCCGTGACGCTGCAAGCCTACTATCGGTCGCGATCGCAATCTGCGCTGAGGTAGCTCTGGCAATAATACTTTATGTATTACTTTTATAATACATAAAGGAGTGCGGGTTTGTCATCTCCCAAAGACATCCGCAGGAAGAGTTTCTGCGTTATAAATAGCATTAAGATTTGTAAAGAGGAGAACGCTCCTCAGGTAATCTACAACAACGCAGATAAAATCCTATGGCGGTTGGCAAGAACTCAATCTATGAGCGCTTCTTAGCACCTGTGGTTCGGCTGTTGATTGATGAAGAGAAGCTGCGGAGTTTCTATGAGAGTGTGGATTGGGAGCAAGAGGGCGATCGCTTCCGGAAACCCAATCTTTCCTATCCTTCCTACTACAGTAGCCAAAACTTCCACGGCATTGAGCGCGGTTATCTCAACTCCGGTGCGGCAGTTTCCTACGATCCGATTACCCAGTACGCCCTGCCTCCCAATGAAACTTGGGTACGCGAAAGCTTAATTAATGCGATTGGAGGGCAACCGCGACGGATTTTAGACTTAGGCTGCGGTACCGGTTCCACAACGCTGATGTTAAAGCAAGCTTTCCCGCAGGCGGAAGTCATTGGTTTAGACTTGTCGCCTTATATGCTGGTGATGGCTGACTACAAAGCCAAAAAAGCACAGCGAAACATCCAATTTTTGCACGGGAATGCCGAAGAAACTGGCTTTCCTGATGCATCCTTTGACCTGGTAACGGCTTCTTTGTTGTTCCACGAGACACCACCCGCCGTATCTCGCGCCATTTTGCGGGAAAGCTTCCGCCTGCTGACCTCTGGGGGAGAGGTATTAATTCTTGATGGCAATCAGAAAACGATTCGCCAAGTAGATTGGCTAAGTGATATTTTTGAGGAGCCGTACATCAGAGCTTACGCGGGTGATAGCGTAGATGCCTGGATGGGAAGCGCAGGATTTGAAGCGGTGCAAACTCAGGATGTGTTGTGGATACACCAAGTCACTAGAGGCATCAAACCCATCCCAGTTAAAAACTCTAACTCGGTATCAACATCCCGTACAGCGACCAGTAGCACGGCAGACAATGAGGATTTAGAGGGCTTTGGTGCCCCAGCTTTTGGCACAACGGCATGACTTTGAAGGCAGTTCTGTTTGATTTTAACGGTGTCATTATTAACGATGAGGCAATTCACCGCGAACTAATTGATGAAGTTCTAATTTCAGAGAATCTGCGGTTTAAACCAACAGATTACCGGCAATTTTGTTTAGGCAGGAGCGATCGCGCCTGTCTAAATCAGCTGCTGAAAAATCGTGGTAGGTTTGTCACCGAAAACTATTTAACCGAATTGGTGAACCGCAAGGCGCAAGCCTACCAGCAACGCTTAGAGGCGCTGGAAAAGCTACCTATTTATCCAGGCTTGGAAGACTTCATTAACCGATTGCGGATGCGAGAATTGAAACTGGGTGTAGTCAGTGGCTCCATCCATTCTGAGGTAGAACTGGTATTAACTCGCACCGGGGTTGCTGAGTTCTTTAGCGTCATTGTTGCCGGTGACGACATCAGCGCGAGTTCGCCAGAACCCGATGGATATCTTCTGGCAGTGGAACGCCTCAATCAGCAATATCCTCATCTCAACCTACTGCCATCGGAGTGTCTGGCGATTGAAGATACCCCAGCCGGAATTCAAGCTGCAAAGATTGCTGGTGTGCCAGTAGTGGGAGTAGCGCATACTTACCCGTTTCATATGCTGCAACGCTGGGCTAACTGGGCTGTTGATGAGTTTTCTGACTTAGAATTAGAGCGGGTGGAACAAGTCTATTCTCGAAGTACACCCCAGCCAACGATCGGATAAACCACTGACTCTGTACGGATAACGCGATAGTTAGTTGTTTCTGGCTGGATGTTAGAATATTTTAGAATATTGAAGTTCAATAGCTCATAGCTTATGGCTATTAGCTCACAGCTTGGGGAATTAGCTCAGTTGGTAGAGCGCTGCGATCGCACCGCAGAGGTCAGGGATTCGAGTTCCCTATTCTCCATTAATGTACGTTCGCAAATTAAATGTCGCGATTTGCAGATTAATGTCGTTTTTCGCACAATCATGTCGTTATTGACAGTTTAATGTCGCTTTCCCCCCTTGAGCATCTGTTCGCAAATTATTGTCGTTGTTGATTGTGAACAGTCGGTTTGTGTGATCGCAGCGCTCCTTTCAACCCCCCTAAATTTGTAACACTATCTACAACTACCCCTCTTCTGTCACTTTCCGAGTATTCTGAATAAAAGGATTAAAAGAAAAAACTCTGGAAGGTAAGTAGGGCAATGGATGTAGAATTACAAATTCTGAAACATTTAGCAAGAG
>NZ_JACJPB010000061.1:0-32310 GCF_014695825.1 Coleofasciculus sp. FACHB-542
CTCTTGCTAAATGTTTCAGAATTTGTAATTCTACATCCATTGCCCTACTTACCTTCCAGAGTTTTTTCTTTTAATCCTTTTATTCAGAATACTCGGAAAGTGACAGAAGAGGGATATCCTAACATAGGTGCCCAAATACTTAGACGGGTAATGCAAAACTAGATGTCCACAAAAAAAGCCCTTTCTGTAACAAGAGAAAGGGTTTTAAACAAATTAGACTTGAATAACTATCTACCAGCCACCGTAGAGATCCCCAAAATATCCGTAATCCGGGGCATATCTTCCAGCAAAATCACGGGACATTCATCCTCAAAACAGTTAGTTAATCGAAGTTGAGACTAAAATTTTACGATACTGTAATTTGTTCTCGTATCCAATTTCTAAAAGCTCTCATTGTATTATTCCTACCAATAGCTTTTACCTGACTTAAATATTGGGGAATTACATGAGCCAGTGGTAAATTAGGAAAAATCAGACTAAAATCTGACTCGATATACTTACCGTCTCGTAATACATTAATATGTAACTTGCCTTTTTCAAATCGCCAAAGCTCAGGCACTCCTAAAGCCTCATAAATACTTGGATGAGTGCGAGAAGTTATATCTATCTCTAAGGCTAAATCTGGAGGTGGGTCGATGGATAAATCTAATCTTTCTTTTCCTCTTACTGCTGCTTCATTTTGAATATAAAAACAGTTATCGGGTTCTATCCCTTTCAGCATATCCGGGTTTTTAAAAGTAGTAGAACCAAGAGGATAAAAATCAATATCTAGTTCTTCTAAAATAATTTCAATAAAGTTGCTGATAAACAGTTTATTGGTTTCATGCTCTGACAAGGGTGTCATGATTTCTAATATTCCATTGTCATAAGCTACTCTTGACGCACGATGTTCGCCTAACTCTTCTAAAATGGTTTCAAATTCTTGCCAGGTTATATCTTCAAGAAAAACTTTATGACCAGGCGGGATATTAAATCGCTTTAATTCCAATAGCATCTTTAAGCTTCATCTTCAATATTGGAAAGTAGGGTGGGCAATTCCCACCCTACCTTCATTATGAACTAGCGCAACGCACCAGAGGGAATACCCAAAATATCCTCAATCTTGGGCATATCTTCCAGGGAAATTACGCGACCTTCATCCTCAAAATTAGCGATTTGGTCGAAGTTGAGATAGCGATACAAATCACCCGCAAAAGGATGAATTTTCTTCGCCACAATCTCCATGTATTCTTGCACTGTGGGAATGCGTCCTAACATCGCACAAACAGCAGCTAATTCAGCCGAACCGAGATAAACTCGTGCATCTTTGCCCATGCGATTATTGAAGTTGCGAGTGGAAGTAGAAAACACGGTTGTACCGTCATCCACACGCGCCTGATTTCCCATGCAGAGACTGCATCCCGGCATTTCTGTACGCGCACCTGCGGCATCAAATACGCTATAAACACCTTCTTCCTTGAGTTGGTGTTCATCCATGCGGGTTGGAGGACAAATCCAGAGGCGGGTTTTAACTGCTGCTTCCCCTTCCAGTACCTTTGCAGTAGCGCGATAATGACCGATATTCGTCATGCAAGAACCGACAAATACTTCCTGCACAGGGTCATTCTGAACTTCGGACAGCAACTTAACATTATCCGGGTCATTGGGTGCGGCGACGATTGGTTCCTTGATTTCGTTCAAGTCAATCTCGATAATTTCCGCATATTCTGCATCTGAATCGGCTTCCATTAATGCGGGATTTGCCAACCATTCTTCCATTTTTGCCACGCGGCGCATGATGGTACGGGCATCTTGATAACCCCGCGCTACCATATTTTTCATCAGCGCTACGTTGGAACGCAGATATTCAGAAACTGTCTCGATACTTAACTTAATTGTGCAGCCTGCACAAGAACGTTCGGCACTGGCGTCGGTAAGTTCAAAAGCTTGCTCAACTTTTAAATTTGGCAAGCCTTCAATTTCCATGATTCGCCCGGAGAAGATGTTTTTCTTGTTCTGCTTCTCTGCTGTTAGCAAACCTTTTTGAATTGCCACGTAGGGAATCGCGTTCACGATATCCCGCAGCGTCACACCGGGTTGCAACTCGCCTTTGAACCGCACTAAGACGGATTCTGGCATATCTAAAGGCATCACGCCCAAAGCAGCTGCAAAAGCAACTAAGCCGGAACCGGCGGGGAAGGAAATTCCCAAGGGGAAACGGGTGTGGGAGTCGCCGCCCGTTCCTACGGTATCGGGTAGCAGCATCCGATTCAGCCAAGAATGGATAATGCCATCGCCGGGTCGTAAGGCGACGCCGCTGCGAGATGCAAAGAAATCGGGCAGTTCGTGATGGGTTTTGATGTCAACGGGCTTCGGATAAGCGGCGGTGTGGCAGAAACTCTGCATCACCAAATCTGCGCTGAAACCGAGACAGGCGAGTTCTTTCAACTCGTCGCGGGTCATGGGTCCTGTTGTATCCTGAGAACCAACTGTTGTCATCAGCGGTTCGCAGGAAGTGCCGGGACGCACACCATTGAGTCCGCAGGCTTTCCCGACCATTTTCTGCGCTAGAGTAAATCCCTTGCCGGTATCGATGGGAGGGCGAGGGCGGATAAAGATTGGACTGGGTTCTACTAATCCGAGGGCAATTCTGGTTTTATCGGTGAGGGTACGCCCAATCAGGAGGGGAATACGTCCGCCTGCGCGTACTTCGTCAGTGATGGTGTCGGGTTTGAGGCTGAAGATGGAGATTACTTCGCCTGATTCGTTGGTAATTTCACCTTTGTAAGGATAAATGGTGATTACCATGCCGGTTTCCATGTGGGTGACATCGCACTGGATGGGCAATGCACCTGCATCTTCGGCGGTGTTGAAGAAAATCGGCGCGATCGCACTCCCTAATATATATCCCCCCGCCCGTTTATTAGGTACGAAGGGTATATCGTGCCCAATGTGCCACAAAACAGAGTTAATCGCAGATTTCCGGGAAGAACCCGTTCCGACGACATCCCCTACATACGCCACGGGATGCCCTTTTTTCTTCAACTCGACAATCGTTTCCAAACTTCCCGGTTGCCGAGATTCCAGCATTGCCAAGGCGTGCAAGGGAATATCCGGGCGAGTTGTGGCATGGGTGGCGGGAGATAAATCGTCGGTGTTCGTCTCTCCGGGCACCTTAAACACGGTGACGGTAATCGCTTCTGGCAAGGTGGGGCGACTGGTAAACCACTCCGCCGCCGCCCAAGCGTCAATGACTTGCTTGGCATAGGAATTCGTCTCGGACAATTCTAAGACATCGTGGAAGGCATCATACACCAGCATGATTTTGCTTAAAGCTGTTGCGGCGGCTGATGCCAATTCATCGTCAGATTTGAGTAAATCTATCAACGATTGCACGTTGTAACCACCTACCATTGTTCCCAGCAGTTCTACTGCATAGATGGGGGTAACTAGAGGGCTAATGGTTTCGCCTTTGGCGACAGCGGTGAGAAAGCCAGCTTTCACGTAAGCAGCCGGATCGACGCCTGGAGGAATGCGATCGCGCAGCAATTCCAACAACGTCTCTTCTTCACCCGCTGGAGGATTTTTCAACAAGTCGCACAATTGAGAAGTCTGCTGGGCATCCAACGGCAGTGGTGGAATTCCGAGTGCCGCCCTCTCAGCGACGTGTTGACGATAAGATTCAAGCATTTTCAAGTCTCCTAATCTCAGCAAAATTTGGGGGCGGTAGCGCTTTTATCACATCGCTTTTGTGTTCTCAATCGGGAGGATGCGATTCACACGCTTTTGCCCTCGATAGTTAGAAGTCAACACAAGGTATGGCGCTACTGCTTAAGTCGCAGATCAACTTTATTAATTATTGTGAAAAAATGGAATAAAATTTGTAGGATTCGCTGCAACTACCCTTACCCGTAACGGTTGATCTGGCAGGATACATTCCCATAAAAAAAGGGCGATCGCTCTCTATCGCCCACGTAGCTTTATAAACCAGGAATCCGTCGTCTTCAGCTTTGAAGATTTCGTGCTTAGATAAGATTTTACACCTAAAGGGGGAGGAGTGCGCTCCTTCACTCTTTACGGTTGAGTCAGCAATTACTGCTGACTCAACCGCAAGCACAGCCAGATATTCTGGAAACTCCTAGAGGCACAATGTCAGTTGCTTCGACTCTGCTTCTAGAAGGCGAATTAGATTTTCATCACCTTTGGCTTTAGCAACCTGTATCCGATGTTCCAGGCTGCGGTGGATATTCGCTAAGTGACTTTTAGCCGCGTTATCCAACACTTTTCGACGAGTTGTATCGGTTGGCAATTTCCGATCGCCTAGAGGTGCGATCCCTTCGCATGAGATTTGCCTCTCTAGAGCATCCCTAGTCGTGCCGGTTTTGCCGATGAAGTAGGGGACTCCCCGATAGTTCAAGTTAACAATCGCATCGGGAACTGCAATATGTCTGGGATATGCAACGTTGTAAGTCTGTCCCCGATACTTACCCACAATCTCGCTTTCGGTTACTTCCAGCGTGGGTGAAGTTTTTTCGTAGCTGACGCCGCGATAAGAGAGTTTCATAAGTTTCGCCTCCGATTGAGTTTCCTGAGTATTTGTTACTAAGCAAGGCACGCTGCTTCGCGATCGCGCTCTACTTTTATTCCCCAGAGCCACTGACGGCTATGAATACTCAGTCAGTGGTGAACTAGCTAATTTATTTCTGTATCTATTTTTACATTTTTCCTTTTAAAGTGTCAATTTTTAAGAGATTTTAAGAAAATCTTTTGAGCGATCGCTGGGAAATCGTCCAACTAGACTCTACTGGCTGCTGATGCCTATTGCTTTACTTGATTTAGTTGCCGGGAGAAGCGAAAAGTAGCTGTACAAATCGGGAAACAATCAATGGTTCATCAACGACACTAAAATTAGTCAAGAACCCTCTATCGGAAGTATTAAACTTCGTCTACCTCCTCAGAAGGATAAACAACTCGATTTTAGTGGTGCCAAGAAAAATTATGAAACCCAAAAGCTTTTCTGCGTTACAAATTTTAATCAAAAGAACCGCCATTCTAATCATTGCGGCTTTCGTGCTGGTTGTGGTTTTTGTGAATCGGGCAAATGCAAACGGGGCGGAGTTCCTGGTAAGTAACGGCAATAATTTCGATGTCAATGAAATTCAATTTAAGCGAGTTGAATATGTCGGACAATGTCCGGGAACTGTAATGAATCCCGGCACAAGGAAAGCTCAGTTTGTTTCTAAATCAACTCCACCCGCACCGAAAAGGAAAGTGACAATCCGGAACGTGACTCAGGGCATGAAGAGTAATCCTTATCCCTACACGAGTAGAGGTTACAGTGAAGGGCAATATTCTCAAGGGGTTGATTTGAGTTTGGGAAATAGCCATCAAACTCGTACTTTTGCAGTTTTAGAAGGCGAAAATAAGTTTGAGTATGAAATTAAAGAAGGAGAAAGAATAATTGAACAAGGCACTTTTACAGCGGAAGTTTCTGTCAAAGATGTTGGAGTTTTTCCCCGCGATACCATCTGTGAGGAAAAATTAGAATGTCGGGACGATGGAGACTGTTACGACAGAGACGGAAAGAAGAGAGGAAGTCGCCAAAGATGCTATACAACGAATACCTGCCATTGTCCTGACTAATAAAGCTTATGCGGCTGGCAAGTCACGGAGGAAATAGAAGCGATCGCTCCCATCACTCCCCTTTTTCCGCCCCAAGTATCCTGTTAAAGGCGAGGAAAGCTCAATCAGAATATCGTGCATTTCCTCAGTTTTTAATGGCTGAGGAGGATGGGAGCCAAAATATGCACCATGTAAAGCTTCAATACCAGCATTATCTAAACCTGTGTTTTGCAAGTAATTTTTTACAAGCTGGACTAGATGCGATCGCAGACGAATACTACTTTCAACTTTTTGAATATATTCATCGATCCTATAGTCAATTTGTCCAGGCACTAAATACGGTTTTAGCTCAATTGGGTTGACTGAACCAGGAAATTTAGCTTGTAATTGAACTAGCTTTTGTAAAGTCATAGGATTAATGATGCTGATTCCAAAAGCAAACTTTTCGGCTGATTTTTGAAGATTAGGTGTCGGTTGACCAGGACCAATAATTAACTTAACAGCTACTTGAAAACCATCTGCACCCAGATGTCTTGTCCCAATTCTGATTAATTCTTCAACTGTACCATCAGGGATACTCTTACCTGCTTTGCATTCTCCTACTAACGGATAAGGCTTTATACAGTACAAGTCCATACCACCTGCACCGCCTTTAGCATTGGAGTCAACACCAAAGCCTAAAAAGGCTAGGCTTTTATGGACGATTTGTTCAAAAGCTGTGCCTTTTTCGTAATTACCGCCAGTCGTAGCAGTGCCCAAAGCATTGATTGTACTAATCCAAGAAAGGTCTGGATCAAGCTGTTGGATAGGTTGTTCGTTTGCCCAACCTAAAAATGTTTTGATATAGTGATTTAATTTCTCAGATGCTGGATCAGCGATAGACATCTGAGCGATCGCATTCTGCAACTCTTCCAATTCTGGATGCGATGGCGGTAGTCGATTTTCTAGCTGGTATCGGCGTTGGGAGAAGATGCGATCACTCAATACAGGCGAAGATTCTGTAACAGTCAGGGGATTCGGTAAAGAAACGAAATTACCCTTGGGATTTACTGGAACTTCAATCGGCTGAGTTAGCGGATAGACTCGCAAATATGCCAGAAAAATAAAAGGACGTTGAGACAGAATTTGCTGCAATGCTTCTTCTGTCCAAATTGTCAACCTCGATAAAGCTTCTAACGCTTCAGAATTATCTATAATTTGGCACAATTCGCACTTAGCCCAAGCTTTAATTGTGACTGTTTCAGGCTTTAACTGAGAACATACAGTTTGAGCAATAGACAAAAAATTCGGGCGATATTGTTGATTGGTTGGTAGCAAGTTAATCGAAGCATCAGCAGGATAGAGGGCAAATTGTCGCCCTGGATCAATGAATGTCTGAGGCGTAGCTGCGATCGCTCTCCCTTGAATTAACGCTTCAATGTCTGGCGCTGGTAGTCTTAAAGCAGTATCAATGCTGACGGAAGTGACTGGCGACATACTTCATCTTATGGTTGAAATTGAGTTAATAACCAAGCCACAACTTGAGAGTGTGCCATTTGACGGCTGCGCCGTAAAGTCTCTTCTAATACTGCCATCTCTAAACCTGGTAATATTTGAGATTGGGTAATTCTTCTACTACCACCACTAGAGATTATTTCAAAAGCAATTATTTCGGCTTGTTGCACATCAACTATCCAGTATTCCGCAACTTTTATATCTTCATAAAGTAAGCGTTTTTCGCCTTTGTCATCAGCTAGGGTACTGTCAGAAATTTCAATAGCTATATCTGGCGGTGGAGTAATGTCAAGATTAGCAATCGCTGTTCCTATTGGTACCATTTGCGCTTTTTCTCCGATGTAATAAGATACATCAGGTTGACACTCTCGAACACCTGTTTTCCGGTAGCTACAGTTATCCAAGCAATTCAGTGGAATGTTTTTTAGGGCGGCAAATAAGGTGACAGCAATAGCAATAATCCCATTATCTTTTGCATGATCGGGACCTACTGACATAGTTTCAATCCTCATTCGTCCATTGTAGTAATAGCCTTTAGCTTTTTGATAAGCTGGGTCTTCAATGGTTTGGATAAATTCATCCCATGTAGCTACAACCCAAGTATCAGTCGGTAGTTTTGTCCGCATGGTACTCATAGATTTATCAGTTTTGATTAGACATATCTTGAAAAGGTCAGATGGATACTCGACTGACATTTTCAAGATATATTTATTATCAGGTGATGCGGAAGTCAAGCATTAATTTTGCTGAGTAAGGTGTTGATTCCCTCTTCCATGTTGTCTGATTCAGCTACATCAGACGTCATAGGTTCCTCTGAAACTATGGGTTCTTCTTCAATCATATCCGTAGGTACTTCATAAGATGGATCGCTGAGAATCTCTTTAAGCAAAGGGTTAGTGCTTCCCAGCATTTTCTCAGCTCCTTTCTCAGTGATAAACTTAATAATTTCAGCCTCACTTAGCTTATAGTCCACTTCTCGCTTTTGATAGACAGCACGAATAGCTATTAGAGGTTTTATCTCATTTTCTTTGAGTTCCACAAATTCTCCACCTTGTTCTCTAATTAGAGGTTCAAGATACTTGGATTCCATAGGTTTAGTCATTTTCTTAGACCTGGAACGAACTAAACAACCTCTAGTTAAATCAAATTTTTTATAGTCATTCAGCTTGCCCAAACCTGTTGATAATGAGACACCACCAGCATACTGAAGAACTGCAACGCCAATTTTTACAGGTTGTCCGTTTTCTTTGCCAATTATCTTGAAATTGAGGTGCTTGTCTGTTTTATTTTTACAGACTTTATCTGTAACCTCTTCAATGGTTACTCTTTCTACTGTTTGTCCAATGAATGTCTGAAAGCCAAATAAAAGAGCATCAGCAAGTTGGAAATTATCATCCAAGTAATTTTCTGGCTCTTGCTCAAGCTCTTTTGTAAAAGCAGTTTCGACTGGATCGTCTTCTTTTACAACCTGGCCTATAATTGGAGGATTACAGTTCTTTTTGCACCAATCTAAAACCTCTCTAATGGTTGGTTTTTCTTTACCAAGGTTGCGGAGTTGGCTTTCTGTAAATGGATAAAGTGGATCGGAAGGAACTAAGTTTCGTACTTCGTAATAATTTCTCAACGACAAAGTAACTAATTCAACAATAGATTCTCCGTCCATGTAATTTAAGTCAATAGGATTTCCCTGAGCAGAAACTTTATTATAAACTCCACCAGGTAGCTGCTTTACTTTATCCCTCCACTGATTAGGCATCATTACACTCAAAATCACGCCACGACTGAGGTTTTGCAACATATCTTTAATTAAGCCAGCAACAATTTGGCTTATGTGCAAACCACTAACAGCATCGTAGGCATCAGGCGTATCTAACTCATCAAAACAAATAACGAGTTCCTTGTATTCACTAATTAAATCTAAGATTTGCAGAACTGCATCAAAAGATTGACGTTGGCTAGGTAATTCTAATTCAATGGATTTGTTGTAAGCTAGTTCTTGACCCTCTAACCATTTGATTGCATAAAGTGATTCTTCATCTGAAAGTGTCCAGAAAATCGCTTTGACAATATCAGGATCGTTAATATCTTTAGCTTTCGGAAAGGCTTTTGTTAGATCCTTTACCAATTTCTTGACTTGAGGTGGCTTGCTGGTCTTAAATCGTTCAACTAATTGTTTAGGAGAAAAAAGTTTAGGGTTTGGTTTGACAACTTTTAAAGCATGATTAGTCATTTCTGTTGCTAGTTCCTGCCATTGTGTCACCCCTTGAGAGCCAACCTTTCCAAGGCTTTCGGCTAAAATTCGTTGAAATCCTTGTCTAATTTGGGAAAGATCACCATATTTGCCAGCGTAGACAAACAATCCACCACCCTGAACTTGTAGACGATGGCGGATACGGCTAATAATGTGGGTTTTACCCGTTCCGTTCTGAGCAGAGATGACTATTGAAGTTGTTGAGTATTGACCAGCACTAATTTGCTCAAGTGCCTGAAAAACTGCATTAGAAGCATGGGCATTAAGAGTTTCAACATCACTGAAACTCTTACCCCAAACATCAGTGGCATTAAGATTAGAAGGCTTAGCAAACGGGTTTTGACTCAAAAGAGCAGTGTTAAGGTCTTCAGTGGAGGAAACAGAAGAGTTAGTCATGGCTTATTGTGTGAGGTAACGAATTTATAAAAAGATTTAGGTCAATTTTTAGAACTTAGGCGCTTGACATAATAGCGTACTGCGCCAAGTTCAGTTTTGATGGAGTCTTCAGCTTTATCAAGTGTGATGTCTGTCATCTCGCCACCTATGAGTTGTACAAGATCGTTGGCTTGCATTTCCAGCAACCACTCGTTGAACTGCGATCGCGTAACTCGTTCCCCAATCTCTCGGCGAATCCGGTAAATCGGCACCAGATCGTCTAGGTTATAATCCCGGTTCAGCCGCTCGTAGACATCCAACGCTACAGGCTTAAACTCGTCGTAGGATGCGATCGCTTTCTCGGTTGCCTTACTCGATGTAGCAGTAGCCCCATTTACAGGCGTTCCCCTCTCTCTGAGCCATTTCAACAAAGCATTGCCAGTTTTTGCCCCAAGTTGGCTGTCAAACTCGAAATCAGCGTTTTTCAGTCCCTCACCAAGCATCTCAACGCCTTTACCAGACAGGGATATTTTGTTTTTGGAGATAGCGATCGCTCCAGATGTTTGCAACTGTTCAAAAACGCCTTGATAGTCTCCTGCCTTCTCGTTCGTCCGTTTAACTCTTTCGGTTAAATCACCTTTTTTAACTTCCTCATCAGTTCCTCCCAAATCCCACAAAGCAAGAAGCACGCGAGTTTTGGCGTGAGCTTCCGTACCTTTTAACCCTTTAGCGGTATCTTTTGATTTTTCTTTTGTTGTCATCTCAGTAATTCCAGATAATTGCGATCTACAATTAGTATTCCCATTCAATCTAACCAAAGTTATAGTTCCCGTCACTCTCAAGCGAATTGCGATGAGACACGGAAAAAAAGCCAATTTACTAAAACATTAAGTTTGGTTAAAAAAAGTTAGTATCTGGTGGCTTGTGGATATCGACTCAATTCTTCAACCGTTTCAGCGCTTTGGTGTTCATCTCGGTTTAGAACGCATTCAAAAATTATTGGCAGACTTGGGCAACCCGCACCACAAAGTACCAGTGATTCATGTCGCTGGAACGAATGGTAAAGGCTCAGTTTGTGCTTACCTTTCCGCAGTGCTGACTGAAGCCGGTTATCGCGTCGGGCGGTATACTTCCCCTCATTTAGTCGATTGGAACGAGCGCATCTGTCTAAACGAACAGCCGATATCGCTAGAAACGCTAGAAAATTTGCTGCTACAAGTCCAAGCGGCTATCCAACCGGATGAAGAGTCACCGACGCAGTTTGAAGTTATCACCGCCGCCGCTTGGTTGTATTTTGCTCAAGCGCAGGTAGATGTGGCGGTGGTGGAAGTGGGTTTAGGAGGGCGTCTGGATGCGACGAATGTATGCCCTAACCCCCTCGTCACGATTATTACTTCTCTCAGTCGAGAGCACTGGCAGAACCTTGGCCCTACTTTAGCGGATATTGCCAGAGAAAAAGCCGGTATCCTCAAGGCGGGATGTCCAGCTGTCGTGGGACAGTTGCCAGAGGAGGCAAGGGCAGTGGTACGTGCTCGGATTATTGATTTGGGGTGTCCGGTTGTTTGGGCTGAACCAGCGGTGGACTTAGGAACCGCGAAGACGCAGACGCCAGGGGAAGAAAGAAGGGTGGAGTATCAGGGGATCAAGTATCCTTTGCCGTTATTGGGAGATTTTCAGCTGAATAATTCGGCGCTAGCGATCGCATCTTTCCAAATTCTTCAACAGCAAGGTTGGGAAATTTCAGAAGCAGCGATCGCTTCTGGTATGGCAAAAACTCAATGGATTGGGCGTCTTCAGTGGACAACTTGGCAAAATCATCCGTTATTGATCGATGGTGCCCATAATCCAGCCGCCGCGATCGCATTGCGTCAATATGTCGATACTTTAGAAAAATCACCGATCTATTGGGTGATGGGGATGCTTTCTACGAAAGATCATGCGGATATTTTTAGTGCATTACTCAGAAAGGGCGATCGCTTGTATTTAGTCCCCGTCCCGGATCATAGTTCCGCCGAGCCAGAATATTTAGCTACCTTGGCTCAAAATATCTGCCCAGAATTAGCCGATTGTCGCACCTACCCGGATCTTGCGGCTGGATTAGAAGCTGCGATTTCTCCAGAAAGTTTATTAGTTTTGTGTGGTTCACTTTATTTACTAGGTCATTTTCTGGAACAAAACCGCTCTGCTGCATCCAAATAATCCTTGTATTTTCAAGGCAGAGGAACGCTAAGGTAAACGCAAAGTAACGCAGAGGAAGAATCCCTGGATTACTCAGCACTCGCCGCCAAGTTTTTGCACAAAATATCGTGCTGCACTTGCTCTGGGGTTTGGTTTCCGTTGACAGTCAATAACCTTTGGCGATGTTCGTAGTATTCCAGGATAGGAATCGTGCGTTCTTGGAATAATTCGAGGCGGCGTTTTACGATTTCTGGTTGATCGTCTGGACGAGATCGCTCTAAAGAACGGCTCATCAACACTGATTCTGGCACTTCTAGCCAAATTGCCCAATCTAGATGTTGCCCCAAATCTTCCAACAAAAAATCTAATTCTTCTGCTTGAAAAGCAGTACGCGGATACCCATCTAACAGCCATCCACCCTTGATATCCGGCTGTTGAAGACGCTGGCGCATAAATTCGATCATCAGGCGATCGGGCACTAACTCACCCTTTTCTACATAGGATTGTGCTTGGATACCGAGGGGAGATTGGGATGCGATCGCTTGCCGCAAAATGTCGCCCGTGCAAATTCCAGGAATCCCCAGGTGACTGCATAGCAATGCAGTCTGCGTTCCCTTACCTGCCCCAGGCCCTCCTAGAATTATCAGTCTCACGGCACCTTGCTCCTGCTGTGATTGAATCAAGCATCGCCTGGAAGCTGAACTTTGATCCAGCTTTTAACCAAGCCCATGCTGGCTATTTTGCCATTGATCGGGCGCTTAGCGAGACTGACGAAGCCAAGAACTAATACAGGATAGTTAGCACTTGACGGGCTTGACGGATGGATATATCTAGTGTTTGATTATGAGGCAAAATAAAAAAACACACTACATATCGTTTGCCAACCAAACTTTTCTGGGGCAAGCGATACGCGCGTCAAGATTCCTCACGATTAAACTTCGTCTTATGGTTGCCCAGCTAGAAACCCCAGCGCTTCATTCAGATCGTCGCCTGCTCCCCACTATTGAAGGACTGGTGCAAGTTTTTACCGGCGCTCACCGCAGCTTTTTTACCGGAGTGATAGCGCAAGCGCTGCGAATTGCCGGTCAAGGAACCTCAGTTTTAGTAATTCAGTTCCTCAAAGGCGGAATTAATCAGGGACACGAACATCCCATGCGCTTAGGGCAAAATCTAGATTGGGTTCGCTGCGACTTACCTCGTTGCATTGATACCCCGCACCTCGACGAAGCGGAAACTCACTCTTTACTCCAGCTTTGGCAGCATACCCAGAAAGTAATATCCGAAGGCAAATATTCCCTCGTCGTTCTGGATGAATTGAGCTTAGCGATTAACTTTGGCTTAATTCCCGAATCCGAGGTACTGGCGCTGCTTGAAAAACGCCCTGCTCATGTAGATATCATTTTGACTGGCCCAGAAATGCCCCAAGCGCTTCTGGATGTCGCCGATCAAATTACTGAAATACGTCGTAGTCACCGACCGTAGGGAATGCACTCACTTCACGCTATCCTAGTATTCCGGTTGGGATTACTTGTGAACCTGTGATTAAGAACGATATCTGGATTACTGAAATGGCTCAAAAGGGTATGATTTCGCCCTTTGAGCCTAAATTAGTTCGTCGCGTGGACGATTTACCTGTTATCTCGTTTGGTCTGAGCAGCTTTGGTTACGATATCAGGCTCTCGCCTGTGGAATTCCACATTTTTAGGCATATTCCTGGCACAGTCGTCGATCCCAAAAACTTTAATCCTGAAAATTTGGAGCCGACAAAACTCCATACCGATGCGAATGGTAGCTATTTCATTCTGCCAGCTCATACCTATGGATTAGGAGTGGCATTAGAAAGACTAGAAGTGCCTGAAAATATTACTGTATTGTGCATTGGAAAAAGTACATACGCACGATGCGGGATCATCTGCAATCTAACGCCTGCTGAGGCTGGTTGGAGAGGACATTTAACCCTAGAGGTTTCCAATTCATCAAATGCAGATTGCCGTATTTATCCCAATGAAGGCATTGTGCAACTGCTATTTTTTGAGGGTAAACCTTGTGAGGTGAGCTATGAATCTCGTCAGGGTAAATATCAAGATCAGCCGGAAAAAATTGTTATAGCAAGGATATAAGGAAATACTCAGGTGAAATACTTTCGTGTTGAGGTAGTTGCTGCCACGCCGAATCCCCAACAAGTTATCTGGGCAGCAATGCATCAAGATTACTCCGAAGAGTTGGTTTGGAATAGTTGCGATCGCTGGCCTGATGAAGAGCGAAGCGGCGAACTGATTATTAAACATTTATTATCAGGCGATCGCGGACATTACGGCCCTCTAGAACATCCTCAAATTACTGTTAATGTGGGTTATTTCCCGCATTCAATGATGCAGCAACTCCGCACTCATCGCGTGGGCGTGAGCTTTGATGTACAATCCTTCCGTTATACCGGACAGAGAATTGTTGATGTAGTAGAGGGCAAATTAGATATAGAAGAAGCTTTCTATTTACGTCCAGTTGGTAACTATACGAACCGTCAGGGAAAACGCTATTTGTATTCGGAGGAACAACGTCAGGCTGATTTGCAATGGTGCGAAGACGCCTGCAAACATTATAAAAAACGCATAGATGAAGGACTTTCAGAAGAACACGCTAGAGGAATTATTCCTTTTGATGCCAGACAGCATTTTGTGCTGAGTTGTAATGTGCGATCGCTCATGCATCTTTTAGACTTGAGATGGAAAAAAGATGCCCAATTAGAAGCGCAAAAGTTTTGCGAATTGCTCTGGGTTCATTTTGAACAATGGACTCCGGCGATCGCTCAATGGTATTTGGAAAACCGAGCAAAAAAGGCAAAATTAGCTCCATAGCTTGCCAAAATAAACTTTATATGGTTACGAAGACCATGACCGCCTGAAGTTAAAAAAGCCTTCTAAGAAGTCTTCCAATCGGGTATTTTTCCGAAGTCGTTGTCGGTGCCACTCGTTAGCAGTTTGCTGAATAATTTCTGATAGGGTGGGAGAAATGGCAGGCAGTTGGCTGAGAGCATCCACTTTTATGTTCTGTCGCATAGCGAGAGCGATCGCCCCCATTAACTCAGCCGCTTCCATCCCCACTAGCGTTGCGCCCAGAATTTCTCCATTGCGACGCACCAGAATTTTACACAATCCCGTGATTTCCCCTAATATCTGGGCTGCTGCTACTGCCTTGAAATATTGTCGCAACACTAAGACATCTTTACCGTACTGGCGTCTCGCTTGTGCCTCGGTTAAGCCAACCCGCGCCAGCATCGGTTCAGAAAAAACGCCTGTAGGAATGCCGCGATAGTCTACTTTGAAAATGGGTGCAAACAAAGCATTTTTTAGGGCGATGCTGGCTTCGTACTGGGCGATGTGGGCAGCTTGATAACCCCCAGCAACGTCACCACAAGCGTAGATACGGGGGTTCGTTGTTTGCAGTTTCTCGTTCAACTCCATCCCACGCCGATTCATCTTGACGCCAACACCTTCCAAGTTTAAAGTTGTGACATTTGGTTGCGGTCGAGTACATAGCAAAATTTCATCGGCTTCAATCGCTTTGTTGCCAGCGAGAACCCACTTTTTGTCGTCAATTCGTTTAACTTGCGTCACTTCTGTTTGAGTCAGGACGCGGACACCCTCAATGTCTAGCTGTGCTTGCACCACTCTCGCCGCCTCTGGGTCTTCTTTCGGCAGAATGTGGGAACTGCGTACCACTAGGGTGACATCAGCGCCCAATCGAGATAAAGTCTGTGCCAGTTCGGTGCCAGATGCGCCACCGCCAATGACCACCCAGCAGAGGCGAGGAGATGCGTCTACACCTATCTGTTCGGGGGATTGCTGCCAAATATCTATCGGCGTCCGATAGCCAGTAGCTTCGAGTCCGTCAATTGCTGCAATCCCCGGACGAGAACCCGTGGCAATCAGGTAGGCACGCGATCGCAATCTCCGTCCATTGACGACAAAAGCGAGGTAAGGTTTACGGCAAAATTCACCTTCCCCAACAATGACATCAACACCCAAAGAAGCCAAAATCGCTGGGGAATGTTGTTCTTCTAAGGTGGAGACGACGCCATCCGCCCACTGGATTGCCTCAGTCAATCGCACCCCTGGAACGGGTTGCTGTTCTGTAGAATCAGCCAGATCCCAGGGAATACCGAATCGATTGAAGTCACTTTGCGGGTGAATCACTCGCCTAACCTGAGTCAAAGCTTTGGTATAGAGAGACCCTAACTGTAAGGACGATTGCCAGCGTCCCTCAGGAGGCGGCTGGGGTTCGACTAAGGCGACGCGGGCTTGCAGGTTGGCAGCCGCAATTGCGGCATGACGCCCTGCCTCCGTGCCGCCTATTACGACTAAGTCGTACTCAACTGCCATGATTTGTTCTTTGTCAGTTGTTAATTGCTGATTGCTAATGGTTTATTGCTAATGGCTAATCGGAAAAAATGAACAATTAGCCATTAACGATTAGCCATTACAAAATTGCCGCTAGACCGTCGATTAGGCGCTGGTTATCAACTTCAGAACGCACCGCGACTCGGAAGTAGCGATCGCCCAATTCTGGAAAACTCAAGCAGTCACGAATCAGAATTTTACTCTGCTTGAGAAGTTTTTCCTGGACTTGCGAACTGGGTTGTTCTGACTCAACCAGCAAAAAGTTAGCGGCACCCGGTAGCGGTTGCAATCCCGGTATTTGCTCCAAACCTTGAAACAGGTGGGACTTAGCCGGTTCCAACCAATCCCAGGTTTGCTGTTGAAATTGGGTATCCTTTACCACAGCGACACCAGCGGCTGCGGCTAAGGTGTTGACGGGCCAAGGATCTCGCCACTGTTGCCAGCGCCGCAGGCGGTCTGGGTGAGCGATCGCATAACCTAAGCGCAGCCCTGGCAGACTGTAGAACTTAGTGAGCGATCGCAGAATCACCAAATTCGGGTATTCTTGCACTACTGGAATTAGGCTTTGCTGCTGGAAAGGCGGCAGAAAATCCATAAAGGCTTCGTCCATCACCACCAGCGCAAATTGCTCCAGATAAGGGATCAGACTCTCCCGGAAAAACATCTGACCCGTAGGATTGTGCGGGTTATTCACCAGTAGACCAATGGGATTTTGGATTTTGGATTTTGGATTTTGGATTGGGAATCGTAAGTCCAAAATCGAAGATCGAAAATCGGGAAGCGGGCACTCAAGTACGTTGGCGCTAAACGTCCGGAGTGCCCGCCAGTAATCGCCAAATGCTGGTGTCACCAGACACGTTCTCGTCAGTTCTGATAAATCCCAACTTGCCCAGGTTAGTAACTCTGCCGAGCCGTTCCCAGGCAGAATCCAGTCTGGCGGGAGTTGGTGCCGCTGACCCAGAGACACCCGCAACTCGCCATAATCTGGGTCAGGATAGGCACGTAAGCGCTCTAGATGTGCCCCAATCGCTGCGAGTGCCGACTGGGGAGGTCCCAACGGGTTAATACTGGCAGAAAAATCAACAATGAGGTCGGGGGAACAGCCTGCCAGTGCAGCTGCCCAGGCTAAGTTACCCCCGTGAACAGGCCGAGTCAAGGATGGTTGCCGCTTTGGATGAGTGGTTAATCTTCGGGCGCGACTTTTTCTTTAAACAACTTACCCGCAGAAAATGCAGGAACCTTCGTTGCGGGGATTTCCATCTTGTCCCCAGTTTTAGGGTTGCGACCCTCGCGGGCTTTGCGTTCCCGCGATTCAAAAGAGCCAAAACCCACCAAAGTCACTTTATCGCCTGAAGAAACAGCTTCCATGATAGCTTCCAAGGCAGCCGTCAAAACAGCATCTGCTTGCTTCTTAGTGACAGAAGCCTTGTCTGCCACTGCATCAACCAATTCACCTTTATTCATGTTTAGTCACTCCAAATGGTTTGTACGGGCGTGATTGTCACTAGCTCTAAAGCCCTTATTTGGGGCTTTAGACACGATCCTTTGAGGGCAATTTAGCCTCAAAAAAGCTGAAACTCTCGCTGTCTCGAAGTTTCACTGCATTATTCTAAAGTCTGCGTGCTGGATATGGATCGTCGAAAGCTTTAAGTTATGTAGATTTGAGGTTTTTTTTGATTAATTTTTCGGCAACGGGCACTTTTTAAGAGTTGCACAACCTAGTTTCCTAGGCAAAAACTCCGTCTAGGGCACAAATAAGCCCCCTGTCGGAAGTCGAACAGGGGGAAGTTGTGTTTTGTCTCTTCAAGGCTCAAGCGATCGCTACTTGTTACTTACGCCCCTTCCCTTACTTACGCTCCAATATCTGACGCGCATTTTGTCCTGGGGTGTAGCTGTAGCCAAACGCGGAACGGGACGAGTCATCAATAATCTGAGGCGTCAGCAACACGATTACCTCTTGCCGTTGATTGACCTTGTTGGTACTTCTAAACAAGGCACCTAGAAGCGGAATATCGCCCAAAATTGGCACTTTGGATACGGTCGTTCGCTCTGAATCTTGAATAATCCCCGACAGAATCAGCGTCTGACCATCTCGCAGGCGAAGTTGTCCAGAGTTCAGGTTACGCACTGTCAGCAAAGCGATTTGGTTAACATCATCACCAACGACTATATTTTGCTGACCGCCAATCGCAGTTACGGTGGGATTTACCGCTAAAGTGACGAAACCATTATCGTCAATCCGCTCGACTCTGATATTGAGGATTAAACCTGCCTGTTTAATTTCTGCGGTGACGGTTGTATTCGTCGTATTTTCAGTTGTTTCCGTTTCCCGCCGAATATTACCCACAACCTCTTGAGTCAAGTTGACGGTAGCCGACTGTCCTTCCTGGACAACCAGAGTCGGGTCAGTCAAAATCTTGGCATTGCCGCTTTGAATCTGCGCCCGCAATGAGGATAAAAATCGGCTGGGGAACTGCAATAGGGAAGGGAGAGCTGCCGTAACCGTCCCAACGGTTCCCGCTGTTGCAGTGGATGTTACCCTTCCAGTAGCGGGGTCAACGGTTTGAGTAATGATATTGTCTGTAGCTGGAGTAATGGTTACGAAACCACCCTGTAGCGGATTATTTAAATTCACAACAGGTCTAGGAAAAAGCCCAGCTCCTGAATTTTGTGCCCTTGTAACACCATTCGGACCCACTATGATGGTACCTGGTACAGTTCCCGGTACGCTGATGGGATTGTTTGGGTCAAGGAAAACATTGGCTCCGCTAAAGGGATTCGGGATGACAGGGGGGCTAACCTGACTCGTATTCACCTGCTGGTTTGTCGGGGGTCTGACACCGCCGTAATTAAAGGCTGCTGCTCCCTGGTCAACACTGAAGAAGCTATCCCCGATCCCGAAGGAGAAGCTAGTGTTAAAGTCCTTGGTGTTCAATAGGTTGACATCAACGACCTTGACATTCACTGCCACCTGGCGACGACGGGCATCTAACTGGGTCAAGAGGTTTGTCGCAATTTCAACTTTGCGAGGAGAACCAACCAGGGTGATGGCATTGAGTCGCTCGTCGGCTGATACTGCTAACCCTTTGAGTAGTAAAGGGGCATTTCCCTCAGTAGCTCTCAGTGCTAAAATGCTTGGCGTTCTGATTTCTACGGTTCGAGCGGCGGCTCCCTCTCCAATGGTCTGAATTTGAATTTGCTCTGTAGGGATTTGCGTCTCTGCCCCTTGGGTCGTCAAGAAGTTTGCCGCTGCCGTGACAGGGACTTGATTGAGTCGCAGGCTGCGCGTGATGATATTTCGAGCATCGTCGGGCAGTCTGGCACCCACAAAAATTGTTCGTCCAACTCGGTTGGCTTCTAAGCCGCTCAGCTGAAGGACGTAGTTGAAGACATCTTGAACTGGCTCATTTTCGATATCCAGGGAAATCGTAGGTCCCCCCTCGGTAGCACCACCTGGGCCAGGAGCGGCTGCTGGTTGCCCCGGAGTCCCGCCTGCTGCCGCGCCTCCCGTAAAGGCAAGGTTGAGACCCGCAGAACGGGCAAGCAGCCCTAAAACTTCTCGGACGGGAGCATCCCGCAACACTAAGCGGGGTACGCGCTCAGCTGTACCGAGATCGATGACAGCGGGGGCAGCATTGGTGTTGGAGGTAGTAATATCGCCGACTGGGGGCGCGATCGCTCTCGGCAAGAAAGGCGGTGCCGGACTGACGGGTTGCACTGTCCCCGCCGCTGGAGCCGGAACTCCGTCAATGGTAATGCGCGGGTTTGGCACCAGAACATCTGGGTTTGGCGGGTTGATGACTGGTTGAGGCTGAACCTCTGGTAGACCGGGCGCGGGGGTTATGCCACTGGGTGCTGGAACCTGAGGGCTTTGACCGGGTGCCGTTTGGGGGAATACACCGCCCGGAACTGGCGTTTGAGCGAGTCGGGTTGGAGTCGGTGGCGTCTGTGCCGTTGGTGCAGGTGCAGTAGGAGAAGAATTAACAGGTGCTTGGGAGGAGAGCGTCGGCGGTGCAACAGAGTTAACGTTTAAGGTGATTCCCCCTTCCTTGTTCTGGCTAATCTGCCCGGTCGGTTTGCTGTTAGCAGTGCTGACCGTTACTCGGACGCTATTGTCCTCTCGCTGGCTCACAACGATTGACTCAATGCCAGGAGCCGGATTTTCCTGACGGAAGCTGTCTCCCTCAGGTAAGCTCAGTCGGGCATTCAGCACATCTGCCGTTAACTCATTGCCACGGCTGAGTGTGAACATCTGAGGGCGTAGGACAGTGTCCTTGCCGGAGCGATCGCCCTCAGATGTCTTTAGCATCACTTCAACACCATTATCCGTGGGATTGAGTTGCACAGCGGTTACTTGCGTGGCAGCTGCTAAGACCCGTTGTGTTCCGGGTAGAACCAGTGCTGAACCGAGCAAGATTCCACCCAATATTGATAGCTGTTTCACCGTTTCCTCCTCACACAAAAGCAATTTTTGCACCTGAACAGCTTTCAGGTCGAATTCTCGACACCTACTCGCTGTCTCCTACTGGGGTGGTTGAGCTGCCGCTGCTGCTGCCGCTGCTGCTGCCGCCGCCTCTTTCGCTTCCTGCTCCGATAATGGCAGCAGCACCTCTAACTTAAAAGAGGTGTTAATCAAGGTTCGCTCTTTTGGTTTGCCAGTGGGGACAATCTGACCCTGCCGGTTCACCGTAATTTTCTGACTGGTCGCCGCGTCCTTTAAATCTGATTTCAAGTCTTTTACTACTAGCAGTTGCTGGAGTCGTTCTAGACTTCTCAGAATCGATTGGGTTTGTCCGTAGTCGCCTTCAAAGCTTACATTGTATACCTTACGTTTGAGCTTACCATTGACTTCCGGCCCTAAAGATCCATCAGTAATAATGTCACTACTGCTAGCATCAGCGGCATCGTTTCTTCTTGGCTCATACTTGGTCAATTTACCCTGTCTTGCCTTAACAAAACGATTGATATCCAGCATTAAGGTATCCAGGGTTTTGGAGCTACCAAACATGGAAAGGACAGCAGCTCTTTGCTGTTTTGCCCTGTTTAAGTTTACTTTCGCCGCATCAATTTTTTGCTGGAGTTGTGCCTGTTGTTGAATTTGCTGCTCGGTGTTTTCTACATCCGTTTGCAGTTGTTGATAAGAAGTCCACGCAGGCAACAAAAGGTTAGCGACCAAATAAGCTGCTCCTGCTAAACCCAACACTGCCAGCAAGGCACCGCTGACTGTTGGCGTGAAAGTAATACCAAAGGCACTGGGATAGGCAGCTTCATCTTGGCCTTCATCGGATGGTATAAAGTCTTGACTTACCGTCATTTTTGCAGCGCTCCTGTGTTCTGAAGGTTTCTAAGCCGAGTCGCTAATCCCACTGCACCTTTGCGCTCCCACTCTCTAAGTAACTGGGAAGCTGGGGCATCGCTCAGGCTCGTTTTAATGGTGTATTCCACCACTTTTGGCAATTTAATTTCTACTCTAGCGTTGGAATTTCCTTGATCCTGGGGCTGTTGCACCTGAGTTTGATTGTCTTTCAACTCAGCCGCCACAATTTGGGTATCTTCGCTATCGAATAACTTAGATCGCTGTAGCGTTAGCAAAAAGTCGTTCACTTCATCAAAGGAGCGAGCGTACCCTTTGATTGACACGTTAGAACTCGGAGGGGCAGCGGCAGCAGTGGGGCTAGGGGCTGCGGCGGCGGTGGCTGGATCTGGCGCGGTTTGCTCAATGCTGGTGATTTGCAGACCGGGTGGCACGCGATCGCGGATATCCTGCAAAATCGCTGACCACGGAGCTAATTGATTGAACACGCTGGCGAGTGCCTGCGTTTCTCCTTTCACTGCCTGAGTTTCGTTGTTGATTGCTTGAATTTGCTGCTCTTTGGCTTTGCCTTCATTGAGCCGCTGTTCCAATTGAGCTTTTTTGGCGGTCAATTGTTCGGTTTGGTTTTGCAGCAACAACCACAACGCCCCAACTCCTGCTGGCAACAGCAGACCGACTGCCAATCCCGCCAACAGCGGCGTCATGTTTTTATTCCCAGAGGGAGCTTTGGCACCGGGGACATCGCGGCGGATGATGTCCGGGCGATCCTTAAGAAAATTAATATCTAGGCTATACATCGCTTTAAACCTCTCGTAGTCCTAATCCCAATACCACTCCCAATCCCGGTCTTTGCACTGGTGAAATTTCCTCTATCACCTCCAAGGAAAGGGCCGCAACTGGGTCTACTTGTGTCGTTGGCAAGCTCAACCGTTGCGTGAAGAATTCATCCAGTTGTCCAATTCCTCCTCCTGGCCCAGCGAGTAGCAGCTGCGCCACTTCTAAATTTTCGCTCTGATTTAGATAAAAATCGATAGAACGACGCAGTTCGTCGGCAAGCTCTCCCAATACTCTAACCAAAGCCGCCATACCGGGATTGATCCCTGTTGCGCCTGTGCGGACATTATCGACGGGGGTGTTGGGAATTGTCATCCCTTGCAGGATTTCAGTGTTTCTCGATGTCGGTAAATTCATCGCCCGATTGAGGGCACTCTGTAGTTGATATGTCCCAATCGGCACGGTGCGCGAGAATTGTGGCACCCCATCTACGATGATGGCAATCTCGGTGCTGTCGAACTCAATATCTACCAAAACGGCAGCTTCTTGAGGACCAAATTGCCGCAACTGCTCTCGAATCGTCCGAATCAGAGAAAAACTGCTAATCTCTAATACATCGATTTTTAATCCAGCTTCCCGGAAGGTTTCGATATAGGTATCTGTCACATCCTTGCGGGTGGCAACTAGCAGCACCTGCACCTTCTCGATTCCATCCTCATCGGTGAAAAATCCCAGCTTCTGGTAGTCTACATCTGCTTCCTCCCGTGGAAAAGGCAAGTAGAGACCGGCTTCGTGATCCAACACCATTTCCCGCAACTCTTTGTCATCAAGTTCCGCAGGCACTGGGATAACGCGCACCACGGCTTCGCGACCCGATACGGCAGTGGCGACGTTCTGGACTTTTATCTTACTTTCAGCGATCGCTTCCTTAATCAGTTCTGCTAAAGCTGGGGCATCGATAATCTTGCCTTCTTGAAAAACCCCTTCCGGAACTTCTTTCGAGGACAGCATTGTTAATTTGAATCCTTGTCCCTGCTTGCGTAGCTGAGCAATATTAATTCGTTCAGGGGCAATTTCTATACCAATTCCTTTGGTACGTTTCGATAATAATCCTTTAAATCGGGTGAACATATCTTTAGGTTTGCTGAGGGGAGCAGCCATAGAAACTTTAGTTAGGTAAGAGAGATTGCGTATAGGGAAATAGAGACAGATTCATGGTACCCAATCTAGCTGACAAACACATCGGTAGAGACAAAAATACACCCTGATAGATTCCGTACCATTAGATATACCTCATCAGGTAGGATGAGTTACTGCTAGCTGGGTTACTGCTAGCGCTGAAAGTGGAATTGCAATTTACATGATCCGTAGGAAAACCTGGAGACGATTGGGCATCTGTACCCTATTGGGGTTCATTTTCAGCTGGGTTATCAGCTGTAGCCCTGGATCTGCCCCATCCGGAAAAGGGGAAATTGAGTTCTGGACGATGCAGCTGCAACCGCAGTTTACTGAGTATTTCAACAAACTGATTGCCAACTTTGAAGCCGAAAATACCGGCGTCAAAGTCCGCTGGGTAGATGTACCCTGGAGTGCGATGGAAAGCAAAATCCTGACCGCGGTTTCGGCAAAAACAGCACCCGATGTCGCGAACCTCAATCCGGACTTTGCCTCTCAGTTGGCGTCGCGCAATGCTTGGTTGAATTTAGATACTAAAGTTCCCCAGGCGGTGCGTCAGCAATATCTACCTAATATATGGAAGGCTAGCACGCTCAGCGACCAAAGTTTTGGACTTCCCTGGTATTTAACGACGCGGGTGACGATTTACAACCAGGATTTGTTTAAAGCCGCTGGGGTAAGCAAACCTCCGGCGACTTATGCCGAACTGGCACAAGTTGCTCAACAAATTAAGGAAAAAACCGGCAAGTATGCGTTTTTTGCAACCCTAGTTCCAGAAGATTCGGCTGAGGTGCTGGAATCGATGGTGCAGATGGGGGTTCAATTGGTGGATGCCAATGGAGAGGCGGCTTTTAATACACCCGCCGGGAAAGCGGCGTTTCAGTATTGGGTAGACCTTTACCAGAAGAAGCTGTTGCCCCAGGAAGTATTGACACAAGGGCATCGACGTGCGGTTGAACTGTACCAAGCAGGTGAGACGGCGGTGCTAGCAACGGGCGCAGAGTTTATGGCGACGATTGAGAAGAACGCCCCAGCGATCGCGCAAGTCTCCGCTGCGGCACCTCAGATTACCGGCGAAACGGGTAAAAAGAATGTAGCGGTGATGAATCTGGTGATTCCCCGCGACACTCCAAATCCGGATGACGCCCTCAAATTTGCTTTATTTGTCACCAACGATCAAAATCAGCTGGCTTTTGCTAAGGCGGCGAACGTGTTGCCGTCTACAGTTCAGGCAGTGCAAGAGTACCAAAGCCAGATAGCCAGTAATCCGAAGGTGTCGCCAGTAGAACAAGCTCGCGTCATTAGTGCCAGCCAATTGACATCGGCAGAGGTTTTAGTCCCGGCGATGAAGGATCTCAACAAGTTGCAGAAGGCAATTTATGAGAATTTGCAAGCAGCAATGTTAGGGGAAAAAACGGTAGACAAAGCAGTTGGAGATGCAGCTTTAGCGTGGAATCAACGCTAGGGATTCACGCTAAAGCTGCCAGACCTAACCCCCAACCCCTTCCTGGAATCGGGAAGGGGAGCAATATTCAAGAGAAATATTCAAAACCCCTCTCCGTTTCGGAGAGGGGTTTGGGGAGAGGTTTGGAGAGGCACTTTTTTCTCTAGATGGGGAGTTATCACACGATTACAGCAGTATTAGAGCTTGATGTGACTTCACGGGGCAACTCTAGGCGGAAAGTTGAACCCTCTCCCGGCTGACTTTCCACCTGTATTTTCCCATCCATCATGCGAACTAATCGGTCAGTAATGGCAAGCCCTAAACCCGTACCCCCATGAGTGCGCGTCAGGCTTTGACTGAGTTGTCGAAATTCTTGAAAAATTTGCTGAATTTCCGACTCCTCGATCCCAATGCCCGTATCTTTGACAGCGATCGCAATTTGGTCGGGTGTCGGTTCGCAAGCATCTATAGTAATGCTACCCGAATCGGTAAACTTAATCGCATTGGAAAGAAGATTAACCAACACCTGCCGCACGCGATTACTGTCATTCACAACACAAGGATTATGAAGACTAACGTGAATATGCACTTCCAAATGCTTCTGCTGAGCCAAGCTCTGGAGTTCTTCCACCGTTTGCGAGACTAGCTCGACTAAGTCAAATTCTTCCAAATTTAATTCCAGCTTTCCCGCCTCTAGCTTAGAGAAGTCCAGAATATCCTCAATCAGTTTGAGTAGGTGTTTGCCACTATTAAAAATGCGCTCCAGCATATGTAGTTGGTTTTGACCCAGCTGATGCTGAGCTTGGCGCATCAACAATTGCGAAAAGCCTAGAATCGCATTCATCGGAGTCCGCAGTTCGTGGGACATCAGCGCCAAAAACTGCGACTTCAGCCGGACTTCTTCTTGAAGGCGCAAATTTTGTAAATGATAATAGCGAATTTTCTCCTCCGCTTGCTTGCGGGCGGTGATATCACGTAGCATCCAGCGCAGGGAAGACCCCTTACCTTGCTTATCTGGGACGCTGGTGACAGTCAGCGCAGCATTAAAGAGTTTGCCTTGACGCGATTTTAGTCGCACCTCCCACTCCTGAACTAAGCCTAATTTTGGCACCTGAGTCAGTTGGGAACGAAAGGCTCGACGAGCTTCTTGAGGCACAAATATGATTAGCGGTTTGCCCACTAGGTAAGTGGGCAAGATACCGAGAAGCTCAGCGGCGGCGCGGTTGGCTTCCCGAATCGTTCCAGCCGCATCTGTTACCAGGTAGCCGTCTGGAGCAAACTCGAATAGGTCTAGGTAGCGCTGGCGTTCCGATTCCAATGCTCCCCTCGCCACTAACAACTCCTCATTCTGCTGGCGCAGTTCTTCTTCGGCTACGTGTAATTCTTCCAAAGCGGTTTTTAATTCTTCCAGCGATCCCGCTAGCAGCGCTGGCTGTTGCTGAGGCGATTCGGTGACACGCTGCTGTAACGCCGCTGCGCGTTGGCGTGCCGTCTCTATTTTCTCGGTAAACCGCTCTCCTTTTAGGTGAAAAGTCATGAAATTCTTGATTACTATCTTTTTTTAAACTTTTGTTAAGCTCTTGAATCACCCATTTTGCTTTTTGAGCAATTTGGAAATCAGATTAGCTGTAAGCGCCCTAAGCAACTAGACAAATCACACAAAGTTTTTAGCTTTTGGCAGCAAGTGCCGTTGAACTTAACTTTAATGAATAAATTCCCGTAATACACAAAGTGTGCAAAATCTTAGTAAAGACACTATGTACATACTTTGAGTTAACTGTAAGAAATTTATATGTAAATCCTCTTTAAGGCTGATAAGTTAGGTGAAATCCATAAGCCGTAACCAGAGCTTTATCCACATACCTTTCCGTTCCTTCTCGAAACCAAACAAACCCGATCCCCCAGCCTTCTGCCCACTTCACGGTAAGCGTTGCCTGGTTAGAAGAAGAAAAAGCTAAAATATTTTAGATTTTTTTAGGGAGAAAGCGGCTAAATTTAACTTTTTTTATCTTGTCGGATCGGGGTTTGGAAAGCGGTTATTTTTATACCAGTAGGGTTGATTTTTTACACATACTTAGAAAAGATATTTCAATACAGACTGTAGCTTTGAGATTTTTATAGTATTGGCATAGCGCTGTGCAATTCTTGCATTAATACAATCACTCCCTGAATATCTTTTTTTAAAATAAATAGAGGCATACAGGTGACTTTACACTGAATTGTCCTCCCACGCCGGTTGATAGCATCTAGTGTTTCTTCGTGGTATTCCAAGTCCCCGGTTAAACAGCTTTGAATCGGCTGTCTAAGCTGCTCTACCGGCAAGCCAATCTTTAAATTTAGAAAAGGCTGTCCCTGGACTTCATCGCTTCGCAGTCCCCACAAATCTTCAGCTTGAGGATTCCAGATTTGGATGTTCAGTTCTTGGTTTAATACGACAATGCCGCCCGGTAGGCTGGTAAAAATAGATTTGAGAAAGGCGTTGGCTTGGTTAACCTGGTTGCTGGACAGCCGCAGTTTTTCTGTTGTTAGGCGTAGCTCTTCGTTACTTGTATCTAATTGTTCTGATTTTATTTGTAAATCTTCGTTACGCGCCTCTAAGCTATCAGCAGTGGTCTTAATTTGGGCGATCGCGCTTTGCAGGTGTTCGTTGACGACAAGCCAGTCGTGGTTTTTATTCTCTAAGGCGCGATCGCTCTTGGCTAATGCTTCGACAGTCGCTCGCAGTTGCTCATTGAGAACTTGTAGCCTCTGTTTAGAGTATTGCACCTGGAACTGTCGAGATTGGTTCATGTCTTGGCAATCGCTCTCCATCGCTGCCAAACGCTCGTTGGATTGAGATAGCTCCTCGTGCGCCACCAGCAAGTCTTCCAAGACGAAGCAAAAGTCCTCAAACGCTGCCGTCGCCAACACGATTTGCTGCAAGATTAATGCCTGTAGGGGCGATGAATCAATGGCTAATAAATATTTGTGCAGGATTGCCAAGTGTTGTTGTAGAAGGATTATCTGCTGGGAAAACTTGTCCTCATTCATTCAGGAACTCCTTCTTGCTCCTCCATGAATAAAAGCACTTCTCGAATCTCTCCCTCCTTCCCTAACAAAGGTTTACAAGAGACTTTACACTCAATTGCCTTGCCGCGTCGGTTAGTGGCATTGAGGATAATTTCTTGTAAATCGTTCTCCCCAGCTAGACAGTTGCGAATCGGCTGTTTGAGTTGCTCTACTGGCAAGCCAATATCTAAATTTAGAAAGTGTTGTCCTTGGATTTCATCGCTTCCCAGTCCCCACAACTCCTCAGCTTTGCGATCCCAACGCTGGATATGCATATCTCGCCCGACTACGACGATGCCACCCCGAAGAGTGCCTAAAATCGACTCTAAAAAGGCGTTTGCGTCGTTGAGTTCTTCGCTGCGGCGGTGCATTTCATCGTTAAGAGCCTGCAATTCCTCATTCGTGGATTGTAGCTCTTCGTTCATGGTTTCTAGCTCTTCGTTAGAGGATTGGAGTTCCTCATTTGTCGTCTCTAACTCTTCGTTAGAGGATTGGAGTTCCTCGTTCGTCGTTTCCAACTCTTCATTCGTAGACTGGAGTTCCTCATAAGCCATTTCCAGTTCTTGGTTGGATTGTTGCAAATCGTCCTGTAGCCGTTTGTAGCGGCTGACATCAATGAAGGAAATACTGACGCCTAAAAGATTGTTGGATACCTCTACGAGCGGTACCACCAGCACGTCTAGAGTAATCGTTTCGCCTTTCGGAGTTTGCCACGGCACATCCCTGACAGTAATCTGTCGGCGCTCCGCATAGGCTTGATCGATACAAGAGCGTAATTCCAGGGGACGATAAGAAATTTCTAAATCTTGCAAGGGGCGACCCAGATCCTTCGGACTCAAGGGAAACATTGCCCTAGCACGTTCGTTCACCAGCACTAAAAAGCCATTGACATCTATCACTATCTGGGATGTCGGGCTGCTGTCGAAGGCGACTTCCCGAATGCGGACATGAGTGGCTAGATTGTTCACTGCCTCCTCGCTGCCAGACTGAGCCATAAGCAACAACCGTTCGCGTATTCCTATTTTATGGGCTTTGGTAAAGATACGCCGCTTCAAATCCACAGGTGTGAAAGTGTGGCTGTGGCTGAGCAACATCTCCGCCTTCCCTAAAAAGATAAAGCCACTGTCATTCAGGGCAAAGTGAAAGCGGGAGAGGATTTTAGATTGAGTTTCGGCATTGAAATACATCAAAGTGTTGCGACACACCAGTAAGTCAATGCGGGAGATGGGAGCATCAATCGTCAAGTTGTGACGCCCAAAAATCACCGAGCGACGCAGAGCCTTGCGAAAGTTATAGCCGCGAGCGCATTCCTCGAAGTACTTCTCTACCATTTCCGGAGCCAGATCCGCGACATCCTTCGCTGAATAGGTCGCTTGGCGGGCTAGATTGAGGGCTTCCTCGTCTAACTCGGTGGCATAAATTTTCACCCGTTCTTTGAACTGTTCTACTCCCAGCGCTTCAGCGAACGCCATCGCGATAGTATAAGCTTCTTCTCCAGAGGCACAGCCAGCACTCCAGATGCGGATCGGTTCGTTGATTTGTTTGCGGGCGGCAATGGTGGGAACGATTTCTTCAATAATGTAATCCCAGGCTGAGCGATCGCGGAAGAAGGCAGTTACATTAATCAACAACGTGTTAAACAGGTGAATAAATTCTTCTGGATATACTTCTAGGTAATCCATATAATCGTTGTAGCTTTCCAGTCCTACTATCTGCATCCTTTTCAGGACGCGACGCATCAGAGAGGAACGTTTGTAGCCAGTAAAATCAAAGCCACGGCTGCCTTTAAGATACTCTAGCAGCGCTTCAAATTCAGGGTTGAGGATTGAGCGATCCATAAGTAGTTGTTAGTTATACCAGTTTTCCATAAGTGCAATACGGTTTTGACCTCGCTTCCATTGCTCTAGAAGAATCTGAGAGAGGCTTTGAATTGACCGCCCACAACCGCCTTGGGAAGAGGGTTAGCGCTTAGGTTTTCTCTGTATATCTTACCCGATCGAAAATGACTATAATAGCTACTCGCTTAATCGAATATTTTTTTACACAACATCAATTTAGTATATTAGCGTAATTAGATATCACGCTTTGGGAGTGGTAGAAAGGTTAGTTGTCAATCGCAGCAAGCTGAGGACTTAATGACTACTGAGGATTTCCGATTCCCAGTCTTCAACAAAGTTACATTGATTGCTCACAGTTTGATTAGCGATTCGTGGTAAATCACTAGCTTTTTGCCCTATTTTTATTAGCAAACTCTATCTATAAATGATTAAAGTTGGTGACAACAATTTGCCATTTGCAATTAGCTATTTACCAGATTCACCAAAGTAGCAGCAATTTCATTTAAGGGGAGTATCCAATCGACTGCTCCAGTTTCAATTGCGGCTCCCGGCATCCCAAAATACTGCGAAGATTCCCGATCTTGCGCGATCGCGATTCCGCCCATTTGTTTAATCGCTCTGATGCCGGTTGCACCATCCTTACCCGTCCCGGTGAGGACAACCGCGATCGCTCGTTCTTTAAAACTCGCCGCGATTGATTCAAAGAGTAGATCAGCGGAGGGACGGACAAAATGCACCAGTTTCGTCTGGGTGAGGGAGAGAGTAGCGTCAGGGTCGATCAGCAGGTGATGATTCGGCGGCGCGATATAGATTGTCCCCGGACGCATTTGCTCTCTTGGTTCTGCCTGCTTGACGGGTAGAGACGTGCGACGATTCAGGATTTCTGCGAGTAGGCTGGGGTGTTTGGGGTCTAGGTGCTGGACGATGGCGATCGCTGCCGGAAAGTCTTTTGGCAAGCCAGAAATCAATTCGGTGATGGCTTTTATCCCACCGGCAGACGCTGCCACTGCCACGATGGGAAAGGTAATCAAAGGGTGAGAATTTTCTTCGGTTTCTGGGTTCGATCCTGCTTTTCTCCGATTCTCCTTTTCTACCTGCTTCCCATTTTCCGGGTCTGTCTGGGTATCTTTCTCTTTGTCCCCATTGCCATTTAAAAGCAGTTGCCGGATGATGGTAGCGTTGTGCTGAGCTTCGTGCGCCTGTTCTTCAAAGCGTTTGGCTGACCGAGTTTGGTTGCGATCGCGTGCCCCTTGATGCATCCGACGGGACAAAGCGGCACGTTCTTCTAGTGCCCTAAACGCATTCCACAGTGCCGTCTCTAGTGCCTCAGATTGCTCTGCCAGCAGAGTCTCGCCGGAATAGGCGTGACCCGTGCGGCAGCGGAACCGAAGCAACTGACCGTCGTGCAGTTCCCACAGGGCACCCCCGCAATCTGGACAGCCGAAGCCGGAGGGCGTTCCGGGTCTGTCATCTTTGTGTATGGAAGCCATATTTAATTCTGCGCTCTCGGATTCCATTTCCATCTCATCAGTTACAGGCTCTTTTTCCTCGGCTGTCACTGACTCTTGAGCCAAGCTTACCAGGGTAGGAGCGATCGCTGACAAAGGCAAAATATAATCGACTTCTACGTTCTCGATAGCGCTACGGGGCATTCCGGGAAACAAGGCGTCGTTGGGATCTTGAACCACTGCGACACCGCCTCGCTGCTTCACCGCTGCGAGTCCCGCCGTCCCGTCGTCAAGATTGCCCGATAGCACCACACCCACCACTCGCCGTCCATAGAACTGGGCTGCCGTGCGAAATAGGGGATCGATGGCGGGTCTGTGACCGTTCTCCTTAGGACCACGAGCCAGGTGGATGTATCCGCGTTTAACTAATAAATGGTAATTGGGGGGTGCCACATAAATCCGCCCATATTGAATCGCCTCGCCGTCCTTGGGATGAGATGCTTTCAAAGAGCCGCAGCGATTCAGGATACTTGGCATGGCGCTGGTGCTGTGGGCAGGGAAGTGTATGACGACAAAGATTGCAGCTGGCAAATCCGGCGGCAAAGCCTTGACCAGTTGAGTCAGCGCTTCTACCCCGCCGGCAGAGGCACCGAGGACGATAATATCGTGACCAGACATTTATTTTCTCAATGCAGCGGATGAATTAAATTACCCAATCAAGCGAAGACCGAATTCTCAAAACTCTTTTCAATCGAACAAGTAGCTGAATCATCGCCGCAGACGCTTCGAGATCCTGTATTGGTTACTTTAGGCTAACATCTGTCACTCGTCATCAATCCTCGGCATGAAAGCGCTTACTGAGTAGACCTCTTGCAAAAGTCGTCGCTGGGGTAATATGGGGTCTAAAATTAGGCGATTGCTAGCTGCCGGTCATAAGTTTTACTCATCTTACCTTTGACTGAGCCGAAGTTC
>NZ_JACJPB010000062.1:0-15475 GCF_014695825.1 Coleofasciculus sp. FACHB-542
TATGAACTTCGGCTCAGTCAAAGGTAAGATGAGTAAAACTTATGACCGGCAGCTAGCAATCGCCTAATTTTAGACCCCATATTACCCCAGCGACGACTTTTGCAAGAGGTCTAATGAGCAATCAGAGTTCTTAGCAGGTTATCACCAGCAATTTAATACCTGTTTAGCTCAGTCCGTCAAGCAGGTCATTCAAGCTCGCTTTATCTATTTGCAATCCAAGAAAAATCAGAAAGCGCAAAACTTCCTCAAGGCACTTCATTTATTTCACTGTCAGGGAGTTTCCATGAAAGAAATTGCTCCCCAACTCGGCTTAAAAGACCAGCCTCAAGTAAGCCGCCTGCTGGAACTCAAAAACTTACGCAGCGATATCGGACGCCGAACATTATTGTGCTTGAGAGCTTGCGTTTTAAAGTTAGCTCAATGTTACGTTAATCCCGTGCAGCTCCAAAATTTGGAGTCAAAAGTCCAACTCATTTTAGATAAAGAGATTTCTACAGAGATTGAGAAGGCGAAAAAAGAATCTCACATAGGACACAACCGAGTGATGAACAGTCAACTAGCGGCAACTATTTGTAACCATCTGAATAGCCAGAAAGAAGAACGAGCATGAATTACTTAACAGATTTGACAGATGATTGGGTCGAACTTGAAGAATTGCCAGAAACAATTCCCTTAGAATCGGAGCAGTTTGACCAAGCTGTACAATTGAGCAACCAAGTAGGGAATGAAGACCGAAAATGGCAAATTTATCTTCAAGCTTTAAGTTTATTTAGTTTTGAAGAATGGCTGCGTAAACGAGAACCGGAGATTTATCTAGATAAAGAACATTCTTCAGTTTTACAACCTCAGTATGCTAATGCAATTGACGCCGTTTTTAATTTGAGAATTGGCGAATTTAAAGTTTGTTTAATTCCTACCATCACCTTAACCGATAAAGAAATCACTATCCCTAGAGCCGCAGTAGATTTACCAGAATTTGCAGCTCATTTTTATGTATTTATTGGTATTGAGGAAGAATTGGAAGTCGCAGCAATTAGAGGTTTTGTGCGTCACGATCAAATGATGAATTATTTACCACAATTAGAACCCGAAGCTGATTGGAATTATCAGATTCCGATTGCTTGGTTTAATCGCGAACCTAATGAACTATTGCTTTATTTGCAATGTTTAATTTCATCAGCAATTCCTTTACCTGAAATCCCAACGAATCGTCAGAATACCCTAGCTCGAATGCAGTCAACCCTATTAACATTATTACCCCAACTGCGTAACCGTCCTTTGTGGCAAGTCTTGACGTGGGAGCAGGGAACAGCAGTCCTAACGACGCCGGATTTACTCAATTGGCTCTACCAGCCGCTAACTGAGAATACAGCAACCGTTACCAATCATCTATCAGAGCTGCTGCAAATCTTGACTCAGCAAGCAGTAAATGTCAGGAACTGGTTACGCAACCAAGTGGATGAAGTAATGCAACTGTCCTGGGAAGCCTTACCAGCACCGTCCCCTTTGCGCGGAACTGAGCCAATCAGAGAGTTACCAGCATCATTTCCCCTCCGCAGGAGCGAACAAAACCCATCTAAAGAATTAGATGAAATTTTGATAGAAATTAGTCGCAATAATCAGTTAGAGATTCCACCAAATGCGGGTCGTGCTTACCGAGACTTAACCCTAGGAAATCGGGTGCGGATGTATGCTGTTACCTGGTCTTTGCCGGATGATGATGGCTGGACGTTATTGCTGATATTGAAGGCAATTTCTGGAAATGAACCTGACGATGAGATGACGTTGCGAGTAAGCGATCGCGTGGAAGTTTTGGCAGAAGATACACTGCACTTAGATGGGGACGAGGACTATATTTTTACTCAAGTGGCGGGGACTTATCAAGATAAATTTCTCGCAACCATTACCTCGGAAACTGGGGAATCCCAAACTTTGCCGCCGTTTGAATTTATTTTATAGCTCCTCGAAAATCATCAGAGGCAGGACAACTCCGACCTCCGCAAAATCCAAAATCCAAAATTAAATGATGGATAGAATAGTTTTTAAGCTTAGGGTTAAGCAAGCTGGCACTGTTTGCGACTTTGAGTTGTCGTGGGGGAAAGGAAAAATACTCTCTGTAGAGCTGAATTATCCCCTCTCGCTGACCAGGAGTTACGAACAGTGGCAAAGCGCCTATCTCAACTACTATAGGCGGCTGCGAGGGCACAAGGTCATCAGCGGTAAAGGCACTCTCCCAGTTGATCGACATCGCGAACTGGTGAATGCAGAAGTTCAGCTAAGGGAAGAATTTCAGCACTGGTTGCTCACTCCTGAATTAGTCAGTATTCGCCGCGAGATTGTCAAGGCGGCTCATAAACCGGAACATCATACGGTTGAGGTGTTCCTGACTTGCACTCCTCTAGAACTGGCGCGATTACCGTGGGAAATTTGGGAAATTGGGACGGATTTGGGTGCTACTCAACAAATACGCATTGCTCGCACTCCCGCCAATATTCTGAATGAACCCGTTCGTCCGATTCGCCGTAAAGCTAGGGTTTTAGCAATTTTAGGGGATGACACTGGCTTGAATTTGGAAGCTGACCGAGAAGCACTGCGATCGCTTGATCGTGTTGCAGATATTCAGTTGATTGGTTGGAAACGGAACCAGGGGAAAGCTGAACTGAATATCCCTAAGAATATAGAGGCTCGATTTTTTGATGCTGATGCACTCAAAATGGAGATCCAGAAAGCGATCGCATCTGAGCCAGGTTGGGATATCTTATTTTTTGCCGGACACAGTAATGAAACTGTGCTGACGGGTGGAGAATTAGGCATTGCACCACACACCTCAATCTCGATTTGGGAAATTGAAGAGTCACTGAAACAGGCGAAAAAACGGGGACTTCAGTTTGCAATTTTCAACTCGTGTAGTGGCATGAATATTGCCGAATCCTTGATTAACTTGGGATTGAGCCAGGTAGCAGTAATGCGGGAACCGATTCACAATCAGGTAGCACAAGAATTTTTGGTGCAGTTTCTCGCCAGTTTGACTCAATACAAGGATGTTCATTCAGCTTTGCTGGAGGCAAGTTTATTTCTTAAACAACAGGAAAAGCATCTTTCCTACCCTTCTGCTTACCTGGTTCCCTCCCTATTTCGGCATCCAGAAGCCGAGCTGTTTTGCATTAAACCTTTTGGCTTTTTTGACACACTAAACCGCTGGTTGCCAACGAAAAAAGAAGCCTGTTGGCTAGGCGCTATCCTGTTTTTAAGTTTATTGCCACCCGTACAAAACTTATTATTAGAACCGCGCATTTTACTTCAAGCCTTCTATCGCCAAGTCACCTTCCAAGTGCCAGCCAAAGGAAGTTCACCCGTGCGACTTATCCAAATTGATGAGGAATCTTTAAAGGCTGATGCGGATAAAATTAAACAAATTTACCCTATCGATTATCGTTATGTAGCATTACTGTTGAATCGGGTTTCTGAATTAGAAGCTAAAACCGTCGGCATTGATTATATCTTAGATGATAAAAAGCAACCGAATAACAGTTTAAAACTTAAGCAATCTGTACAGAATATTGTTAATAAAAATACTTGGTTGGTATTTGGTTCTGGAGAGGGAGAATCCACTCCTAGGTCAGGGGTAAGCAAGGATATTGCCAACCTCAATTGGAGTTTGGAAGGGGATATCATGTTCTTCCCTTGGTATGTTGAACTTTTGCCAGCAGAACCCAAAAGTTCACAGATGTATCCTTTTGCTTACCTCTTAGCGATAGCGTATGTGTTGAATCAAGAATTACCGCCGAATTTACCGCAACCCAATTTGCAGGCTCGAACAAATTTTAATTCCTCAGCGATTAACTATTTAAATCAAATAAGCCAACCCAACCAGAAAATAGCTTTTTTACAAGAAATTCGCCTTCATTCACTTACCCGCTTTTCTCAAAATTTTATTCAAGCATGGTTGCATCCAATTATTGACTTTTCTATTCCCCCCGAATCTGCCTACGAACGCATTTCTGCCTGTAAGTTACTAGGAGATTGCCTAGGAAAAGGAAAAGTACCAGACACCTTTAAGAATGAAGTGGTGTTGATTACTCCAGGTGGATATAAAGGAGCCGGGTTAGAAGGAGAAAATGAAGATAATTATGCGATTCCTTTAGCTGTCGGTTTCTGGCGCGGTTGGGAGGAGGAAAATTTTCCTGGCGGTGAAGCTCATGCTTATATGCTTCATCATTTATTAACGGGGCGATTGGTGATACCTATCCCCGATTTATGGATGATTTTACTTTCAGGATTGCTGGGGAAAGGCGTAACGTTGATGTTACAGGATAATCTTCATCAACGGCAACGCTGGGTAATAAAGTTAGGAACGGCTACAACCATTTATATCATCGCCTCCTTGCAAATCTATATATCGGCGGCGATGTTATTACCTTGGTTTTTACCAACAGTTTTGTTTTGGAATTATATTCGTTTAGCAGTCAGGGAAAAGTCTCATGTTTAACTTAAAAAAACTCCAATCCATTTTGTTAATATCTGCCTTGATTACAACTTCTTCCTCAGTGCCTCTACAAGCGGCAATCAGACAACAACCGCATCCCGTCCTAACAGAAAGCAATGAGACATATCTAGCTTTATCGTGGGGTGATATCTGGAAGAAATTACGTCGTAAAAGGAAAGGAGGGGGCGGGAGAGGAGGAGCGATTTGCGCGATCGCTCCCTCTAAACTGGTAGACGCAGATTCGCTTCATCCAAAACAAGGGGAAATCCTTGAGATTTGGAGCGATCGCCCTCTGTTTTTCTGGAATATCCCAGGTGGAACGGTAACGCGAATTGAGCTATCTCGTCAGGGGGATAAAGAGGCATTCTGGAACCGACCAATTAAAGGAGAGACAAGGGCGGTTTATGATGGGGAACCATTGCAACCTGGACAGTCTTATGTATGGAAATTGTCTGCTTCAGAGCCGTACCCAATTGAAACCAGCGTCATGTTTCAAGTGATGGAACCGGAAACACGCGATCGCATTTCAGCCGAATTGATCTCAATAGCACTCGTACAGCAGCTTAAAGACCCATCACCAGAGGCTTTGGCAATGGAGAAAGCCTACTATTTTGCCGAACGCGAACTCTGGTCAGATGCGCTGCGGGAAATCTATTCAGTGCCAAATCCCTCAGAGGAATTAAGGAATGCGATCGCGCTTCTTCAAGCTCATAATTTCTGTGCAGAAGATGAGCCAAACGATTCTGCATCTCGATAGGCTCCTGCTGGGGTTTTTGCATAAGTTCCCCTTGCCCAAAGATATATGTAAGCAGACAATCATCTCAAATGCTGCGGTTTGACTCAAAGAGCTATGCGATTAAAGCGATTTTTCTGGGTTGCACCTACCACTGTACTCCTCATTGTCTCGCAGTCTTTTCGACTCAATTTTCCGGTGCCATTCGCGGGGTCTCCTGTAGTCGCTCAAACTTCAGATGCCCGTAAAGCCGAAGCTGACCGACTGTTGCAGCAAGGACTTCAGCAGGATCAGACGAGTCAATCTCAAGTTGCTATCCAGTCTTGGCAACAAGCACTGATTATTTACCGAGAAATTAAAGACCGTCAAGGCGAGGTTTGGGCGCTGGGTAGTTTAGGGAATGCTTACTTGGGTTTGGAAGAAAATGCAAAAGCGATTGAGTACTTCCAAAAGGCATTGGTAATTGCCAGAGAAATTCAAGACCATATAAGCGTGAGTACAGCGTTAGGTAATATTGGTATTGCTTACTATGCTTTAAAGAACTACGCCAACGCAATTGAGTACTCTCAACAGGCATTGGTAATTGCCAGGGAAATTCAAGACCGTGAAGTCGAGTACAAGGCGCTGTCTATTCTTGGTGAAGCTTACTATTCTTTAAAAAACTACGTCAACGCAATTGAGTACTCTCAACAGGCATTGGTAATTATTAGGGCAATTCAAAACCGTAAAATTGAATACAAGATGCTGAGTAATCTTGGTAAAACTTACTTCTTTCTCGGAGAATACACTAAAGCAATTGATTATCATCAGCAGGCATTGGCAATTGCAAAAGAGATCGAAGACCGTCAAGTCAAGAGTGCAACACTGGCTAATCTTAGTGAAGCTTACCGAAATCTAGAAGAGTACTCTAAAGCGATTGAGTACGCTCAAGAAGCGTTGGCAATTGCTAGGGAAATTAAACACAGGGAAAGTGAGGGGCTAGTATTGGTTAGTCTTAGTTGGACTTTCTTTTCTTTGGGAGACTATGTAAGCGCGATTGAATATTCTCAACAAGCGTTGGCAATTTCTAGGGAAATTCAAGACCCTGAAATTGAGGGAAATGCGCTGTCTAGTCTTAGTTTGACTTTTTCTTCTTTGGGAGACTATGCACGCACAATTGAATACTCTCAACAAGCGTTGTCAATTGCTAGGAAGATAAAAGACCGTGAAGGCGAGGGGAAGGTGCTGGGTAATCTCAGTAGTGTTTACAGTTCTTTAGGAAACTATACCAAAGCAATTGACTACCTTCAGCAATGGTTACTAATTGCAAGGGAGATTAAAGACCGTGAAAGCGAGGGGAGGGCGCTAGGTGGTATTGGTAATATTTACAGTTCTTTGGGAAACTATACCAAAGCAATTGACTATCATCAGCAGGATTTAGCAATTTCAAAAGAGATTAAAGACAGTCTTAGTGAAGGGCAGGCTTTGAACAATTTAGGACTGGCTCTTTACAAATCTGGCAATCTTTTAGCAGCTGAGAAAAGGCTGAGAGAGGCAATGGAGGTAAAGGAATCTCTCCGCAATCCTGATTTAGACGACAGAAAGAAAGTGTCTTTTTTTGATACACAAGTTAACACATACCATACCTTACAACAAGTCCTCGTTGCTCAGAATAAAACTAATACAGCACTGGAAATTTCCGAGCGAGGGCGTGCGCGAGCCTTTGTGGAATTATTAACTAAGAGATTATCCCCAAAATCAGATGCACTACCGCCTATCAAACATCCCAGTTTTGAGGACATCAAAAAAATTTCCCAACAGCAAAACGCTGCAATTGTTGAATATTCTGCTTTTAATAAAGAACTCTATATTTGGGTAATCTCGCCCAACGGCAAAGTAACATTTCGCCCGGTTGACCTCAAATCCTTGGGGGCGGGGGCAACAGCAGGAGGCTCACCCCTGCGAAAACTCGTTACTGAATCCCTCGAATCTCTGGGAGTAGGCGAAGATCGCAACGGCATTTTTGAGGTAAGCATTACAAATCCCGCCGCTGACCCTCAACGTCAAACCAAATCCTTAAAGCAACTCCATCAACTCCTCATCCAACCCATTGCTGACCTTTTGCCGAGTAATCCAGAAGAGCGCGTTATTTTTATTCCCCATCAAGACCTGTTCCGCGTTCCCTTTGCCGCTCTCATTGACTCAGAGGGCAAGTACCTCATTGAGAAACATACGATTCTCACAGCTCCCTCAATTCAACTGCTGGAGTTAACCCACAAGCAACGGCAAAATGCTTCCCGTTCCGGACAAGAAGCGTTGGTAGTGGGCAATCCCAGCCCCATGCCGAAAGGATTTACACTCCTCAAAGGTGCCCAAAAAGAAGCCCTAGATGTCGCTCAACTGCTGAAAACCCAACCGCTCATCGGCTCCCAAGCCACCGAGCCTGCCATTATGCAGAAGTTACCGAGCGCACGTATCATTCATCTGGCAACCCACGGCACCTTTAACGAACAGCAGCCTTTACTCGGTGGTGTAGCACTCGCACAAACGGGTAAAGACACCCAAAACGACGGACTGCTCACTGCTGATGAAATCTTCAACCTTGATGGCAAACTCAGTGCTGAATTATTGGTCTTAAGTGCCTGCAATACCGGACGCGGACGCATCACGGGTGATGGTGTCATCGGCTTATCTCGCTCGTTTATTGCGGCTGGCATCCCCAGTGTCCTTGTCTCCCTGTGGGCTGTCCCCGATGCTCCCACGGCTGAATTAATGACCGAGTTTTATACTAATCTTTACCAAAAGAAACTGGATAAAGCCCAATCCTTGCGAATGGCAATGCTCAAAATGATGAAAACACACCGCGATAATCCTAGAGCTTGGGCAGCTTTTACCTTAATTGGTGAAGCTGAGTAGGAGCATCGGTTGAGTAATCAGAATTTACGTGTAGGGAGAAGCATATTCTTCCCAAAGGGTATACTTCTCCCCTACTTAAATATTCCCGAATAGGATACTAGGAGGAATTAGTAATGTCCCGTATTTCTCGCCGTCATTTCTTACAATTCGCTGGCTCAACTATAACTACTTTGGAATTGAGCCAGTTAGATATTATCAACAAAGGAAATCGCTACGCTCAAGTTCTGGCGCAAAATACCCCGCGCAAGCTTGCTCTTTTAGTGGGAATTAATGATTATCCAGCAAACGAGCGCTTTCTTAGAAATCTGGAAGGATGCGTTACTGATGTCGCTTTGCAAGAAGAACTCTTGGTTCATCGTTTTGGTTTTAATCCCAGTGATATTGTCAAGTTGACGAGCAATCAAGCTCCCGCTCAACAGCCGACGCGCAACAATATTTTGACAGCGTTTGAAGAACACTTAATTAAACAAGCTAAACCGGGAGATGTGGTTGTTTTCCATTTTTCCGGTCACGGTTCTCGATTGCGCGACCCAAATCCTATCCAAGGTTGTGCTAATCAGGCATTCAATGATGAATTTAATAGCACTTTAGTCGTTGCCGATGAGGGGCAAAAAGATTTGGCACCAGACATCATGGGGCGCACTTTGTTTCTGTTGATGTCGGCTTTAAACACAGAAAATGTCACAGTCGTACTAGATAGTTGTCACTCTGGCGGCGGTACTCGTGGTAACTTTCGAGTGCGTTCTGTACCCGGCGATAAACTCAATCCCAGTCCTGAAGAAATCGCTTATCAAAAAGGCTGGATGGAACGGCTGCAACTGTCCGAATCCGAACTGGCTCGTCGGCGCTGTGCAGGTGTTGCAAAAGGGGTTGTTTTTGCCTCTGCTCAACGAGAAGAAGAAGCTTTAGATGCTGAGTTCGATGGCTTTTCTGCTGGTGCGTTTACTTACCTGATGACGCAGTATCTCTGGCAAAAAACCGATACGGTGGGAAGCGCGATCGTTCAAATCACTACTGGCATAAATTCACTTTCTAGTCAAGTTCCTTTAGCAGATGGCGACCCCAAAAAACCAGTTTATTTCATCAACAAACAACTCCCTCCGACTGATGCCGTAATTACCAAAGTAGAAGGCGATAAGGCAACTTTGTGGTTGGGAGGAGTAGACTCTGAAAGTCTAGAAGCTTTCCAACCCGGTGCTACATTCGCAATTGTCGATGACAAAGGGCAAACATCGGGAAAATTGCAATTAATCTCTCCTCGTAGCGGCTTAAGGGGAGAAGCGAAACTGGTAGACAAAGCAACTAATACATCTCTAAAACCAGGGACGCTGCTGCAAGAAGCAAGTCGGGTTGTGCCAGCAGATTTGAAGTTAAGCATTGGTCTCGATCCGTCTTTAGCAGGAGAGACGAACGCGGCTAAACAGGAACTCTCCGCGATTAATCGCATTGCAGCGGTGCCTGCACAATCTGGAAATGTCCCCTATCCGGGAGGGGTGCAGTACATCTTCAGTCGGATGACGGCAGATTATCAGCAAAAACTGCAAAAGCAAGGGGCAAATCTTCCAGCCGTCGGCAGTATTGGTTTATTTACCGAAGGACTGGAACTGGTGCCGAAATCCTTTGGCGAACCAGGGGAATCGGTAACGGCAGCGGTGGAGCGTCTGGCAGCTAAACTCAAATCTCTGTTAGCAGTTCGGATTATTAAAAAGACTTTGAATGCCGATTCCTCGCAGCTTTCCATAGAAGTTTCGATGAACTTAGTAGAACAACCCAATCAAACCCTTGCTAGAACTTCCAGCCGAGGTAGGAACACTCGTCAGGAGTTGGAACAAACTTATGCTAATAAGTTACCAGTGAATCAACTATTTCAGTTTCGAGTTACCAATCACGAGCCTAGCGACCTCTATCTGACAACTCTACTGATTGACTCGACTGGGGGATTAGTGGTGGTGTTTCCCTATCAGTGGCCTGCGTCAAATGAGACGATGAAATTACGACCTAATCAAACGCAACTAATTGGCGACCCGCAACAGATGAAATTGAGAGCGATCGCAACCGGAACAGGAGAAGCGCTGGTAATTGTCAGCCGTTCACCCCTAGAAAGAGCTGTCAAGACATTAGCATCTCTAGCCGCTGAACTAAATCAAGATAGAGGAGCGTTGGAGTTAAAAGAGCCAGTTGAGGTGATGGGCGATTTACTTGATGATTTGAGTAGCGATCGCGGTGGAATCGCTGTAGAAGCCATACCCATGAACACTTCAGAGATGGCTACTTTGTCAATCGCCTTTGAGGTGAGCGATTAACGACTCACGGATTTTAGGGGGAAAGAAAAAAGCATCTGAAACGGCTGTTGAGCAATTTCATCCTCAACTGAGCCAAGGAAATTGTCAAAATATTTACGAACACCGCACTCTTCGGAATCTTTGGGAAGAAGTTGAGTCAATTCTTACATAACCTCCCAAGATGGGAGATATATATAAGCAGTTCGCTAACCCACTGCTAGAGAATTCTGCTATGAATTATCATCTGCGTCGCCTTAGCGTTGTTACTGCAACCTTGCTCATCTCGTTGAGTTGTCCGTTACAAGTGGTACGGCTTACTTGGGGAAGCAATACGGTTTTGGCGCAGGCGCAGACAACAGAACAACGCGATGATGAGGCGTTACGGCTGTATCAATTAGGTATTCAGCAGTTAAATAAAGGACAGTTTCGAGAGGCGTTAGAGACGTTTGAGCAGATTTTAATCACTTTTAAAGCAATTGGCCATCGCCAGGGAGAAGGGACAATCCTCCACAATATTGGGTTCGCTTACGCCAACTTAGGACAGTACCCACAAGCGTTGGCGTATTTTCAACAAGCTTTAGCAATTGCTCAAGAAATGAGTGACAAGGTAACAGAAGGTAAGACGCTCAACGGTATTGGGCAAGTTTACAACTCCCTGGGACAGTATTCACAAGCATTGGAGTCTTATCAAAAAGCCTTAGCGATTACTAAAAAAATTGGTGACAAGACAACAGAAGGTATGACGCTCACCAACATGGGGGTAGTTTATGACAACCTAGGACAGTACCCACAAGCCTTGGAGTCTTATCAGCAAGCCTTAGCGATTATCCAAGAAATTGGTAACAAGGTAGTAGTGTATGACAACCTGAGCCAGTACCCACAAGCATTGGAGTCTTATCAACAAGCCTTAGCAATTGTCCAAGAAATTGGTAACAAAGTAACGCAAGGGATAATCCTCAACAATATGGGAGTGGTTTATGGTCGCCTAGGACAGGACTCTCAAGCCTTGGAGTCTTATCAACAAGGCTTAGCAATTGCCCAAGAAATTGGTAACAAGGTGGGAGAAGGGACAACCCTCCACAATATTGGAGAAGTTTACCGCCACCAGGGACAATACCCGCAAGCGTTGAAGTATTTTCAACAAGCTTTAGCAATTGCTCAAGAAATGAGTGACAAGGCAGCAGAAGGGATGGCACTCCACAATATTGGGGCAGCTTATGACAAGCGGGGACAGTACCCGCAAGCGTTGAAGTATTTTCAACAAGCTTTAGCCATTCGCACTGAAATTGGTGATAAAGCCGGGGAAAGTGCGACGCTCAACAATATTGGGGGAGTGTACAATACTCAAGGTAAATATGCTCAAGCCGAAACCACTTTATTCGCAGCTATTGAGATTCTGGAATCTCTACGAGCGCGACAATTAAGAGATGACCAAAAAATCTCTTTTTTTGAACAACAATCTGGTTCCTATAGCTTTCTGCAACAAGCCTTGGTTGCTCAAAATAAATTTGACAAAGCACTCTTAATTGCCGAGCGCAGTCGCGGTCGTGCTTTGGTAGAGTTATTAGATTCTAAATTAGCAGAAAACCCTAGCAATCTACCCGATATAAAACCTCCAACAATTCAAGAACTTAAGCAAGTTGCTTCTGAACAAAACGCAACACTCGTTCAGTATTCGATTGTTGATGAAGCCTTCAAAATAAAAGATAATAGAGAATGGCAACAAAAACTCTACATTTGGATAATTAAACCTACGGGTAAAATTGCTTTTAAAAAAGTAGACCTTAAATCTCTGAATCAATCCTTATCAGTTCTCGTTACCAACAGTCGTGATGATATCGGTGTTAGAGGTCGCAACATCTTTGATGTAACTGTTATTAATCCCCAAGGCGAAAACTCGACCAAAAATTTACAACAACTTCATAAACTACTCATTGCACCCATTGCAGACTTGCTCCCAAAAGACCCTAATGCGCGTGTCATCTTCATCCCGCAAAAATCGTTGTTTCTCGTCCCCTTCGCCGCACTACAAGACGAGCAAGGCAAATACTTAATTGAAAAACATACCATTCTCACTGCGCCTTCAATCCAAGTCTTAGATTTAACCCGCAAGCAAAAAGGAATTGTAGAGACGCGAAATTGCACTTCGTGCCGCTTCGCTAACGCGTCTCTACAGGATGTATTAATTGTTGGCAATCCTACCATGCCTAAAATTAAAATTGGGAAATTGGAGGCAAACTTAGAGCCTCTGCCTGGTGCAGAAAAAGAAGCAATTCAAATTGCTAAATTATTCAATACCAAAGCACTTACAGGTAGCAATGCCACCAAAACTGCGGTGATGCAACTCATGCAGAAAGCTCGCATCATCCATCTGGCTACCCACGGCTTACTTCATGATTTTAAAGGATTCGGTGTACCGGGAGCGATCGCGCTTGCTCCTTCTGGTACACCTGACGACGTAGTTGATGGTTTACTTACCGCAGGCGAAATCTTCGACATGAAACTAAGCGCCGATTTAGTGGTTCTCAGCGCTTGCGATACGGGACGCGGAGACATTACAGGCGATGGTGTGGTTGGCTTATCTCGGTCTTTAATTTCTGCGGGAGTACCCAGCGTCATGGTCTCGCTGTGGGCAGTTAATGATAATTCTACAGCCTTTTTGATGACCGAATTTTATCGCAATTTACAACAAAATCCTGACAAAGCGGTTTCCCTCCGTCAAGCAATGCTGACAGCAATGAAACAATATCCCAATCCTAAACAATGGGCGGCTTTCACCCTTATCGGAGAGTCCGAGTAACACTGCAAAACATTCGACTTTAGACAAATCTGTGCAATATCCAAACCAAGAAAGTCTTAATTATTATCCAGTAGCTGAAACTCTCTGCCCTCTTTTGCATAACTTCTCCTCGCTGGGATATATATACAAGCAGTTCATTAACGTATAGGGAACATTGTCTATAAATTGTCATTCGTCCAATAAACGTGACTCAAAGGGTATGAGGGTAGTAGCAACGTCAAATACGTAACAAATAACAAAAGATAAAATATTAGGTAAGCAAATGGATAGTCAAATCTTAGGAGCGCACTACCAAATCCACCAGGAATTAGGAAAGAAAGCTGGTCGAAGGACACTTTTGTGTAGCGAACAAGCGACTGGAGAATTAGTGGTTGTCAAGTTACTAACTTTTAACAGTGATTTTGAGTGGGATGACCTCAAACTGTTTGAGCGGGAAGCAGAAGCTTTAAAAAACTTGTCACATCCAGCTATTCCTCGTTACTTAGACTATTTTGAGATAAAGGCTTCCGAGCTAAAAGGATTCGCTCTCGTTCAAAGTTATATTCCTGCACAATCTTTGTCACACCATGTGAAAGCAGGTCGGATTTTGACTGAGATAGAAGTTAAAGAAATCGCTAACGCTATCTTAAAAATTTTGATTTACCTACACCGTCAAAATCCGCCATTGATTCACCGAGATATTAAACCCAGTAATATTTTATTGGGCGATAGGTCTGGTAATAGTGTTGGCAAAGTTTATCTGGTAGATTTTGGCTCAGTGCAAACTGTCGCCGCCCAAGAAGGCGCAACTCGCACAGTAGTGGGAACTTATGGATATATGCCTCCAGAGCAATTTGGTGGGCGTACAGTTCCGGCTTCAGATTTATACAGTTTAGGTGCGACGTTAATTTATTTATTAACAGGTATCCATCCGACAGATTTACCACAGAAAGATTTTCGCATTCAATTCGAGCAAAAAACGAATCTTAGTCTGACTTTTAGTAACTGGTTGCGGCGGATGTGCGAGCCAAACTTAGAAAAGCGTTTTGATTCGGCATACCAAGCTCTACAAGATTTGAATCAAAATCCCAATCTTGTAGCTATCAATCGACCACTTATCAGGAGAATTCAACTTAGAAAAAGTAGCGAATTTATAGAAATTTTTATGCCGCCAGAACACTTAGATTTTTTTGAAGTTTTGGGAACGTTTATTTTTATTTCATTTGCTATAGGAATTGGAACCCTGTTCTTGTACGCTTTGTTTGATGAATTCAATATGACTTATCTGCTACCTATAATATTTTTATTAGTGTACTTATATTTCCTTTCATCGTATTTTATTAGTAAAACACTTTATATAAACCAGGAAAAAGTTATTTTTACTAAAGAGGTGTTTGGATTTTTGAAATTTCATTTAGCTCCAGAATCACCGCGAGAGGAAATTGTCAAATTGGTTTATTTCTCCGAATACGTTGACCAACGTGAAAATTCTCACGGTAATAGATATTCAGTAACTGTGGGCGCACAATTGGAAATTTGGGCTGGGATTTATAAGTATAAATTTCCTGGTGCTAGCATAAATTTACCCAAAGAAGAAGTGCAATGGCTGGCAAAAGAATTAAGCACTTGGTTGGATTTGCCGATTTTATATGCAGATAAGCAAGTTTAAAAAAATAAATTAGGGCGAACAGGTATTCAATACAATTAAATAATCCCTAGAACTATCGCTAATTAAATATTCTGTTTGTTTCAATCGAAGTTAGAAAAGTTTAAGGAGTAATATTGCTTATGCTAGTGAATAAAATATTAGGCGATCGCTATCAAATTCAGCAGGAGTTAAGCAAAAAAAACGGACGAAAAACCCTCCTAGCGCATGATTTGCGTACGTCAGAATTAGTAGTTATTAAATTACTATCATTAAGTAGTGATTTTGAATGGGATGACCTTAAATTATTTGAGCGAGAAGCGGAAACTCTAAAAACACTCAATCATCCCTCGATTCCTCGTTATTTAAATTACTTCGATGTAAATTTACAAAACCTAAAAGGATTTGCTTTAGTACAAACCTATATTCCTGCAAAAACTCTAGAGCAATATTTACAATCAGGTCGAACTTTCACTGAAGAAGAAGTAAAAGAAATAGCTCTAAGTAGCTGGGACTAATTAAATGTAAGATGGGAGCGGTTCTCTAAACGGAGTTTTCCATTATTTATGCCTGCTCCTATTCGGATTATCTTAAGCGAAGCAGAGGACTCAATGTTAAGCGAGTTGCGAGTTGCTCAAAGCGTGCCGCAACGCAC
>NZ_JACJPB010000063.1:0-5305 GCF_014695825.1 Coleofasciculus sp. FACHB-542
GCCCAAAAGCTGCGCCCTTGGGGATTTTGAGAGTTTTCCAAAAAAGTTTTTCAAAACAGTTGACAGAAGCGGTTCGTGGTTGCTACATTAATAAAGCGGTCGGGAGAGCAAGCGAAAGTGAAGCGACACCGAAGCGCACCGAACCTAGAAAAAATAATAGTTTGAAAGCCAAGTAAACACAAGTACCTCGTCAAAAAAATCAGGTGAATTGGAGGAGACTTCAATCACCCAGACGAAGTCGGTAGGAAACTTATAGTTTCCAATAGCCAAAAAAACAAACTCACTTAACACAATGGAGAGTTTGATCCTGGCTCAGGATGAACGCTGGCGGTCTGCTTAACACATGCAAGTCGAACGGGAATCTTCGGATTCTAGTGGCGGACGGGTGAGTAACGCGTGAGAATCTGCCTTCAGGACGGGGATAACAGTTGGAAACGACTGCTAAGACCGGATGTGCCGAGAGGTGAAATATTTATAGCCTGAAGATGAGCTCGCGTCCGATTAGCTAGTTGGTAAGGTAAAAGCTTACCAAGGCGACGATCGGTAGCTGGTCTGAGAGGACGATCAGCCACACTGGGACTGAGACACGGCCCAGACTCCTACGGGAGGCAGCAGTGGGGAATTTTCCGCAATGGGCGAAAGCCTGACGGAGCAAGACCGCGTGGGGGAGGAAGGTTCTTGGATTGTAAACCCCTTTTCTCAGGGAAGAAAAAAATGACGGTACCTGAGGAATCAGCATCGGCTAACTCCGTGCCAGCAGCCGCGGTAATACGGAGGATGCAAGCGTTATCCGGAATAATTGGGCGTAAAGCGTCCGTAGGTGGCTGTTCAAGTCTGCCGTTAAAGACCGGGGCTTAACCCTGGAAAGGCGGTGGAAACTGAACGGCTAGAGTGCAGTAGGGGTAGAGGGAATTCCCAGTGTAGCGGTGAAATGCGTAGAGATTGGGAAGAACACCGGTGGCGAAAGCGCTCTGCTGGACTGCAACTGACACTGAGGGACGAAAGCTAGGGGAGCGAATGGGATTAGATACCCCAGTAGTCCTAGCCGTAAACGATGGATACTAGGTGTGGCCTGTATCGACCCGGGCCGCGCCGTAGCTAACGCGTTAAGTATCCCGCCTGGGGAGTACGCACGCAAGTGTGAAACTCAAAGGAATTGACGGGGGCCCGCACAAGCGGTGGAGTATGTGGTTTAATTCGATGCAACGCGAAGAACCTTACCAGGACTTGACATGTCCGGAACCTTCTGGAAACAGAAGGGTGCCTTCGGGAACCGGAACACAGGTGGTGCATGGCTGTCGTCAGCTCGTGTCGTGAGATGTTGGGTTAAGTCCCGCAACGAGCGCAACCCTCGTCCTTAGTTGCCATCATTAAGTTGGGCACTTTAGGGAGACTGCCGGTGACAAACCGGAGGAAGGTGGGGATGACGTCAAGTCAGCATGCCCCTTACGTCCTGGGCTACACACGTACTACAATGCTACGGACAAAGGGCAGCAAGTTAGCAATGACAAGCAAATCCCATAAACCGTGGCTCAGTTCAGATCGCAGGCTGCAACTCGCCTGCGTGAAGGCGGAATCGCTAGTAATCGCCGGTCAGCATACGGCGGTGAATCCGTTCCCGGGCCTTGTACACACCGCCCGTCACACCATGGGAGTTGGCCACGCCCGAAGTCGTTACCCTAACCTGCAAAGGAGGGGGACGCCGAAGGCAGGGCTGATGACTGGGGTGAAGTCGTAACAAGGTAGCCGTACCGGAAGGTGTGGCTGGATCACCTCCTTTTAAGGGAGACCGAACCTCTGAACACCGATGAAGTCGGTCACAGAAGGTCATCCCAGGTCGTCGAGGTCGTGTCATCAAAAGCTTTCAAACTATTACGGTTCCGGTTCATGGGCTATTAGCTCAGGTGGTTAGAGCGCACCCCTGATAAGGGTGAGGTCCCTGGTTCGAGTCCAGGATGGCCCACCTAAAGTCAAGCTGATTGCTTGACAAGTAAGAGGGTAAAGCTTAACGTGGGAAGCCCGGTTGAGGGGCATATCTATAGGCCGAGCAAGTCAAAACCGAAAACCGGAAAAAGAAGTCAGCATCGACTCTGAAACTCGAAAAGCCTCAGAGAGACTGCTGGACTCTAATTCCAGCCAAAGAACCTTGAAAACTGCATAGTAACGTTAAAAAGCAGGAAAAAACGAGACGTCCAATCGAAGAAGGCGTCCGTATCATCCAAGCAAGAGAATGTGGTCAAGCTACAAAGAGCTTATGGTGGATCCCTCGGCACACAGAGGCGATGAAGGACGTGGCGACCGACGAAACGCTCCGGGGAGCTGGAAGCAAGCAATGAGCCGGAGATATCCGAATGGGGCAACCCCAAAGAACTAACTGCTGAATCCATAGGCAGTAAAGAGCCAACCCAGTGAACTGAAACATCTTAGTAGCTGGAGGAAAAGAAATCAAAAGAGATTCCCTGAGTAGTGGTGAGCGAAACGGGAAGAGCCTAAACCATCAAGCATGCTTGGTGGGGTAGTGGGACAGCAACGTGGGACTCGAGAAGTTAGACAAAGCAACTGAAAACTGCACCAGAGAAGGTAAAAGTCCTGTAGTCGAAAGCTTCAAAAGCCCTAGCTGAATCCCGAGTAGCACGGGGCACGTGAAATCCCGTGTGAATCAGCCGAGACCACTCGGTAAGGCTAAATACTACTGTGTGACCAATAGCGAACCAGTACCGCGAGGGAAAGGTGAAAAGAACCCCGGAAGGGGAGTGAAATAGAACGTGAAACCGTAAGCTTACAAGCAATGGAAGCTCGATTGAACGAGTGACCGTGTGCCTGTTGAAGAATGAGCCGGCGACTTATAAGCAGTGGCAGGTCAAAGCATTCAATGCTCAAGCCAAAGCGAAAGCGAGTCTGAAAAGGGCGATAAGTCACTGTTTATAGACCCGAACCCGGGTGATCTAACCATGTCCAGGATGAAGCTTGGGTAACACCAAGTGGAGGTCCGAACCGACTGATGTTGAAAAATCAGCGGATGAGGTGTGGTTAGGGGTGAAATGCCAATCGAACCCGGAGCTAGCTGGTTCTCCCCGAAATGTGTTGAGGCGCAGCGGTTGTGATTATAGTCTGGGGGTAAAGCACTGTTTCGGTGCGGGCTGCGAGAGCGGTACCAAATCGAGACAAACTCAGAATACCAGATGCACACACAGCCAGTGAGACGGTGGGGGATAAGCTTCATCGTCAAGAGGGAAACAGCCCAGACCACCAGCTAAGGCCCCCAAATGGTCACTAAGTGATTAAGGAGGTGGGAGTGCAAAGACAACCAGGAGGTTTGCCTAGAAGCAGCCATCCTTGAAAGAGTGCGTAATAGCTCACTGGTCAAGCGCTCCTGCGCCGAAAATGAACGGGGCTAAGTGACATGCCGAAGCTGTGGGATATATAAAGTATCGGTAGGGGAGCGTTCCGCAGTAGTGAGAAGCACTAGCGACAAGCAGGTGTGGACGAAACGGAAGTGAGAATGTCGGCTTGAGTAGCGCAAACATTGGTGAGAATCCAATGCCCCGAAACCCCAAGGGTTCCTCCGGAAGGCTCGTCCGCGGAGGGTTAGTCAGGGCCTAAGGCGAGGCAGAAATGCGTAGTCGATGGACAACGGGTCAACAATCCCGTACCAGTAATTGTTGGTGCAGAGGGACGGAGAAGGCAAGAGCCAGCCGGATGTTGGTTACCGGTTCAAGCGTTCGAGGTGATGAGGGACGGAGAAAACGGCCCGAGCTAAGGCGCGAGTACGACCCCCTACGGGGGGGAAGTGGTATCAGTCAAGCTTCCAAGAAAAGCTCTAAACACCATAAACAATTACCGCCTGTACCCGAAACCGACACAGGTGGGGAGGTTGAGAATACCAAGGGGCGCGAGATAACTCTCTCTAAGGAACTCGGCAAAATGACCCCGTAACTTCGGGAGAAGGGGTGCCTTCAGAAATGAAGGTCGCAGTGAAGAGATCCAGGCGACTGTTTACCAAAAACACAGGTCTCCGCTAAGTCGCAAGACGATGTATGGGGGCTGACGCCTGCCCAGTGCCGGAAGGTTAAAGAAGTCGGTTAGGCGCAAGCCGAAGCTGGCGACTGAAGCCCCGGTGAACGGCGGCCGTAACTATAACGGTCCTAAGGTAGCGAAATTCCTTGTCGGGTAAGTTCCGACCCGCACGAAAGGCGTAACGATCTGGATGCTGTCTCGGAGAGAGGCTCGGCGAAATAGGAATGTCTGTGAAGATACGGACTGCCTGCACCAGGACAGAAAGACCCTATGAAGCTTTACTGTAGCCTGGAATGGTGTTCGGGCTTCGCTTGCGCAGGATAGGTGGGAGGCGTTGAAGTACCCCTTGTGGGGGGTATGGAGCCAACGGTGAGATACCACTCTGGCGAGGCTAGAATTCTAACCTTGACCCCTGAATCGGGGCGAGGAACAGTTTCAGGTGGGCAGTTTGACTGGGGCGGTCGCCTCCTAAAAGGTAACGGAGGCGCGCAAAGGTTCCCTCAGCCTGGTTGGAAACCAGGCGGCGAGTGTAAAGGCAAAAGGGAGCTTGACTGCAAGAGCTACAACTCAAGCAGGGACGAAAGTCGGCCTTAGTGATCCGACGGCACCGCGTGGAAGGGCCGTCGCTCAACGGATAAAAGTTACTCTAGGGATAACAGGCTGATCTCCCCCAAGAGTTCACATCGACGGGGAGGTTTGGCACCTCGATGTCGGCTCATCGCAACCTGGGGCGGAAGTACGTCCCAAGGGTTGGGCTGTTCGCCCATTAAAGCGGTACGTGAGCTGGGTTCAGAACGTCGTGAGACAGTTCGGTCCATATCCGGTGCAGGCGTAAGAGCATTGAGAGGATCCCTCCTTAGTACGAGAGGACCGGGAGGGACGCACCGCTGGTGTACCAGTTATCGTGCCAACGGTAAACGCTGGGTAGCCAAGTGCGGAGCGGATAACCGCTGAAAGCATCTAAGTGGGAAGCCCACCTCAAGATGAGTGCTCTCATGGAAATAATCCAGTAAGGTCACAGGAAGAACACCTGTAAATAGGCGCCAGGTGGAAGTGCAGCAATGTATGCAGCCGAAGCGTCCTAATAGACCGAGGGCTTGACCTCAACTCCTAAAACTAAACTAACGTTACTATGCAGTATTGAGGGTTCATCCTCACATTCTTTCCTGGTGCTACTAGCGTTGTGGAACCACACCGACTCCATCCCGAACTCGGAGGTGAAACGCAACTGCGGCGAAGATACTCGGTGGGTGACTGCCTGGGAAAATAGCTCAGTGCCAGGTTGATT